>NZ_JBWKXQ010000016.1:22134-102268 GCF_059423125.1 Variovorax sp. GW531-E2
GGTCGGCCGCCGCGCGGCGTGCGCGGCGGGCGCGGTGGTCCCAACCGGGGCGGCGGCAACGGCGGTCCGCCACAGCAGGGACGCCGCGGCAACGCCGGTCCAGGCAGCCGTCAGGGCGGCCAGGGGCAAGGGCAGGGCGGCGGTGGCAACCGGTCGGCGGGTGCTGGCGGTGGCGGCGGTGCGAACCAGCCCGATCCGATGAAGACCTCGCTCGGCTACATCGGCGCCGACAGCTTCTCGCGCCAGCGCAAGGAGCAGCGCGGCGGCCCGGGACGTCGCGGCGGTGGTGGCGGCTCGCAAGGCGGCGGTGGTGGCTTTGGCGGTGGTGGCGGCGGACGCCGTCGCGGACGCTGAAAGCCAGCCGTCGGAGCGCGGCCTTTCGCGGGGTTTTCACCAATCCCGCAGGTCGCGCCGGTTAAAATCAGAGGCTTTGTCGACGTGCCACGAAACAAACTCGTTGCAGTTGTGACAAAACACTTCAAAATCAAAGCTCAGGAAGCATTTCAATGGCTATCGAACGTACCCTTTCCATCATCAAGCCCGACGCCGTCGCCAAGAACGTCATCGGCAAGATCGTTTCCCGCTTCGAGGCTGCCGGCCTCAAGATCGTCGCCGCCAAGCTGGTTCACCTGTCGCGCAACGAAGCCGAGCAGTTCTACTCGGTGCACAAGGAGCGTCCCTTCTTCAAGGACCTCGTCGAGTTCATGATCTCGGGCCCCGTGTTCGTGCAAGTGCTCGAAGGCGAGAACGCCATCGCCAAGAACCGTGACCTGATGGGCGCCACGGACCCCAAGAAGGCAGCCGCCGGCACCATCCGCGCCGACTTCGCCGACAGCATCGACGCCAACGCCGTTCACGGCTCGGACGCGCCCGAAACGGCTGCCAACGAAGTGTCGTTCTTCTTCGCCGGCCTCAACGTCTACGCACGTTGAAGCCGTTGCTCGCCTGAATTCATGACCACAGCCAATCTGCTCGAATTCGATCTCGACGGGCTGGCTGCGTTCTGCGAAAAACTCGGCGAGAAAAAATTCCGCGCCACGCAGCTGTTCCGCTGGATCCACCAGCGTGGCGCCAGCGACTTCACCCAGATGACCGATCTGGCGAAGTCGCTGCGCGAGAAACTCGCAACCACCGCGCGCGTGGAGGCCCTGTCGGTCCTCACGCAGCATGAATCCAAGGACGGCACGATCAAGTGGCTGTTCGACGTCGGCGGCGGCGATGCGGTCGAGGCCGTGTTCATTCCCGAAGACGATCGCGGCACGCTGTGCGTGTCGTCGCAGGCCGGTTGCGCTGTCGGCTGCCGCTTTTGCTCGACCGGGCATCAGGGCTTCAGCCGCAACCTCACCACGGGCGAAATCGTCGCCCAGCTCTGGTTCGCCGAGCACTTCCTGCGCAAGCACCTCAAGCGCGACGAGCGCGTCATCTCCAACGTGGTGATGATGGGCATGGGCGAGCCGCTGCAGAACTACTCGGCGCTGGTGCCCGCCTTGCGCACCATGCTCGACGACAACGCCTACGGGCTGTCGCGTCGCCGTGTCACCGTGTCGACCTCCGGCGTGGTGCCGATGATCGACCGCCTGGGCACCGATTGCGCCGTCGCCATGGCCGTCTCGCTGCATGCGCCCAACGATGCGCTGCGCGACGACCTCGTGCCGCTCAATCGCAAGTACCCGATCGCCGAACTGCTCGAGGCCTGCAAGCGCTACCTCGTGCATGCGCCGCGCGACTTCATCACCTTTGAATACTGCATGCTCGACGGCGTGAACGACCAGCCCGAGCATGCGCGCCAGCTGATCGAGCTCGTGCGCAAGCACGATGTCTCGTGCAAGTTCAACCTGATTCCGTTCAACCCGTTCCCGGCGTCGGGCCTGCTGCGCTCGCCGCAACCGCGTGTGCTGGCCTTTGCCCGCACGCTGAGCGAAGCGGGCCTCGTGACCACCGTGCGCAAGACGCGCGGTGACGACATCGATGCCGCCTGCGGACAGCTCGCCGGTGACGTGAAAGACCGCACCCGTGCGGCCGAGCGCATGGCCCAGCGCCGTGCGGCGGTGGCCGAGCGTCCCGTCGTTCTGCACCCGACCCGCGCCAAGACCCCCAAGACCACCGTTCCCCAGGAGCATTGACGCAATGAGCATGGCCTTTCCGACGACGACCGCGAGCGTGCAGCGAGTGCTGAGCGCAGGAATCGCGAGCGTCGCCGTGGCGCTTCTTCTCGCGGGCTGCGTCAACACGCGAACCACCACCACCGGGCTTGTCGGCAGCGGGGCCGACAGCGGTACCACTGCCGTGACCGACGTCGACGAAAACAACCGTCGCCGTGCCCGCCTGCGGATGGAGCTGGCGGCCGGCTACTTCGAGCACGGCCAGCCCTCGGTCGCCCTCGAAGAGCTCAAGCAGGTGCTGGCCATCGATCCGAACTACGCCGACGCCTACAACCTGCGCGGCCTGGTCTACATGCGGCTGGACGACGCCGGCCAGGCCGAAGACAGCTTCCGCCGCGCGGTCGCGATCAATCCGCGCGACGCCAACACGCGCCACAACTACGGCTGGCTGCTGTGCCAGCAGAACCGCTACGGCGACGCCGCGCAGCAGTTCGCCGCGGCACTGGCTGTGCCCAGCTATGCCGACCGCGCCAAGACGCTCATGACCCAGGGGGTGTGCGAGCTCAAGGCCGGCCAGCGGCCGCAGGCGGAGCGCAGCCTCCTGCAGGCCTACGAGCTCGATGCCGGCAATCCGGTGGTCGGCTTCAACCTGGCCTCGGTGCTGGCGCAGCGCGAAGAATGGTCGCGCGCGCAGTTCTACGTCCGCCGTGTCAACAACAGCCCCTCGGCCAATGCCGAGACGCTCTGGCTCGGCATCAAGATCGAACGGAAGCTCAACAACCGCGAGGCTGTCGCGCAGCTGGGCGGTCAACTGCAACGACGTTTCCCTCAATCGCGGGAGGCAATGGCGTACGAGCGCGGGAATTTCAATGACTGAACGGGTTTCGGAGTTCGGGACGTCCGCGGCGCTGCCGCTGGCAGAAGGCGACGTCGCGCACAAGACGGCCGGTGACATGCTGCGCGAGGCGCGCGAAGCGCATGGCCTGCACATCGAGATGGTGGCCGCGGCGCTCAAGGTGCCGCCGCAAAAGCTGATCGCACTCGAGGCCGACGACATCGCCTCGCTGCCCGACCCGGTGTTCGCCCGGGCCCTGGCCAGCAGCGTGTGCCGCGCACTGCGCATCGATCCGGCGCCAGTGCTTGCCAAGCTGCCGGGCGCACAACGCGCACCGCTGGCCGAAACCAACCGCACGCTGAATGCCCGCGTCGTGTCCGACACGCCGCGCTGGAACGGTGGACGCTCCGGCGGCCTGCCGTCGCGCGCGCTGCTGACGGTCGTGGTGCTGCTCTTGATCGGCGCCGGCGTGCTGTTCTGGATGCCGCAATCGGCGTTCGACCAGATCGGCGCCTCCGTCGCGCGGCTGACCGCAAAGAATGAGGGCGAGACCATGCCGCCGCCCGCCGATCCGGCCGATGTCTCGGAGCCCGTGCCGACGCAGGCCGTGGCGCCGACCGGCCCGGTGGGCGCCGCCCCGGCCGCCGGCGTGGCGGCTGCCGCGCCAGCCGCCCCGGCCTCCGCGCCCCTCGCGGCCGTCGCCAACACCAGCACCGCCAGCAGCCAGCAGCTCGTCTTCGTGGCGCGCGAGGAATGCTGGATCACCGTCACCGAAGCTGGCGGCAAACAGTTGCTGCGCCGCAGCCTGCAGGTCGGCGAGACCGTCGGGCTGTCCGGCACGCTGCCGCTGTCCGTGGTGGTGGGGCGTGCATCGGCCGTCGATGTGCAGGTGAACGGAAAGCCCTACGATCTGAAGCCTGTCACCCGCGGCGGCGGCGTGGCGCGTTTCGAGGTGAAATCGTGACAACCGACTGCACTCCCCAACCCATCGAATCGGCGGCGCCCAAGGCGCGCTGCTCGCGCCAGGCCAGCGTGGTCTGGGGCCCGCGCATCGTCACGGTGGGGGGCGACGCGCCCACGCGCGTGCAGTCGATGACCAACACCGACACGGTCGATGCCATCGGCACCGCGATCCAGGTCAAGGAGCTCGCCATTGCGGGCTCCGAGATGGTCCGCATCACCGTCAACACGCCCGAAGCCGCCGCCCAAGTGCCCTACATCCGCGAGCAGCTCGACCGCATGGGCATCGACGTGCCGCTGATCGGCGACTTCCACTACAACGGCCACCGCCTGCTCACCGACTATCCGGCCTGTGCCGAGGCGCTGAGCAAGTACCGCATCAACCCCGGCAACGTGGGCAAGGGCGACAAGAAGGACAAGCAGTTCGGCCAGATGATCGACGCGGCCATGCGCTGGAACAAGCCGGTGCGCATCGGCGTGAACTGGGGCAGCCTCGACCAGGAACTGCTCGCCAGCCTGATGGACACCAACAGCCAGCGCGCCGAGCCCTGGGATGCCAAGCAGGTGATGTACGAGGCGCTGATCACCTCGGCCATCGAATCCGCGAAGCTCGCCGAGTCGATGGGCATGGCCGGTAACCAGGTCATCCTGTCGTGCAAGGTGAGCGGCGTGCAGGACCTGATTTCGGTCTACCGCGAACTCGCAAAGCGCTGCGACAACCCGCTGCACCTGGGCCTGACCGAAGCCGGCATGGGCACCAAGGGCACGGTGGCCTCGGCCACGGCGCTGTCGATCCTTCTGCAGGAGGGCATCGGCGACACGATCCGCGTGTCGCTCACGCCGCAGCCGGGCGAGTCGCGCACGCAGGAAGTGCTGATCGCCAACGAAATCCTCCAGGCCCTGGGCCTGCGCGTGTTCGTGCCGAGCGTCACGGCCTGCCCGGGCTGCGGCCGCACCACGAGCACCACCTTCCAGGAACTGGCCAAGCAGATCGACGACTACCTGCGCCTGCAGATGCCGGTCTGGCGCAAGAAGTACCCCGGTGTCGAGACGCTGAAGGTGGCTGTCATGGGCTGCATCGTCAACGGCCCCGGCGAGAGCAAGCACGCCGACATCGGCATCAGCCTGCCCGGCACGGGCGAAGCACCGGCCGCGCCGGTCTTCATCGACGGCGAAAAGGCCCTCACGCTGCGCGGCGACAATATCGCCAACGAGTTCCACCAGCTCGTCGAAACCTACATCGAAAAGCGCTTCGGCAGCGAACACGCTGTCCTGGCCTGACACCTCCGCAGACTCATGGCTGAAAAACTGAATGCCGTCAAAGGCATGAACGACATATTGCCGCCCGAATCGGCGCGCTGGGAGTGGCTCGAAGCCACCGTGCGCGACCTGATGGGGCGCTATGCGTACCGCAACGTTCGCACCCCGATCCTGGAGCACACGGCGCTGTTCGTGCGCGGCATCGGCGAGGTGACGGACATCGTCGAGAAGGAGATGTACGCCTTCGAAGACCGTTCGGACAAGCATGGGCAGTCGGAGCACCTGGCGATGCGCCCGGAGAACACGGCCGGCCTCGTGCGTGCCGTGATCGAGCACAACATGCTCTACGAAGGGCCCAAGCGCCTCTGGTACACGGGCCCGATGTTCCGCCGCGAAAAGCCGCAGCGCGGGCGCTTCCGCCAGTTCCACCAGATCGGCGCCGAGGCGCTTGGCTTCGCCGGCCCCGATGTCGACGCCGAACTGATCCTGCTGGCCACCGCGCTGTGGAAGGCCATCGGCCTGACCGATGTGCGCCTGGAACTCAACAGCCTGGGCCAGCCGGCCGAGCGCGCGCTGCACCGCGCCCAGCTCATCGCCCACTTCGAACAGCACGCCGACAAGCTCGACGAGGACGGCAAGCGCCGCCTGCACAGCAACCCGCTGCGCATCCTCGACACGAAGAATCCGGCGATGAAAGAGGTGGTCGAGTCGGCGCCGAAGCTGATCGACTTTCTCGGTGCCGAATCGCTGGCGCACTTCGAGGGGCTGCAAGCCATCCTCAAGGCCAACGACATCGCCTTCACGATCAACCCGCGCCTCGTGCGCGGGCTCGACTACTACAACCTCACGGTGTTCGAGTTCGTGACCGACCGCCTCGGCGCGCAGGGCACGGTGTGCGCCGGCGGCCGCTACGACGACCTCATCGCGCAGATCGGCGGCAAGCCGGCGCCCGCCGTGGGCTGGGCCATCGGCGTTGAGCGCGTGCTCGACCTGCTGAAAGAGCAGGGCGCCGAAGTGCCGGCACCGGTGCCCGATGTCTATGCCATCGTGCCTGATGCCGCTTCGATGCCTGTCGTGCTGCGCGCCTTGCAGCAGTTGCGCGAAACCGGCGTGCGCGTGCAGATGCACGCCAGCACCGCCGAAGGCCTTGCGAGCTTCAAGGCGCAGATGCGCAAGGCGGACGCCAGCGGCGCCGCCTACGCCCTGATCTTCGGCGCCGATGAACTTGCACGCGGTGAAGTGACTCTCAAGGCCTTGCGCGACGCCAGCGTTGCGCAGTCCGCCCGTTCACTTGCTGAAGTGACCACCTGGGCCGCCACCCTACAATCGCCGGCTCCCAACCTCTGACAGCGCATGGCCACCCATCTCGACCTCGAAGAACAGGAACAGCTCGACCAGCTCAAGCATTTCTGGAACACCTACGGCACCCTGATCACCTGGACCGTGCTGCTCGTCGCCGGCGCCTTCGTGGCCTGGAATGGCTGGCAGTACTACCAGCGCACCAAGGCTGCCCAGGCCGCGGCCCTCTATGACGAGGTCGAGCGCAGCACGCAGTCGGGCGACGTCGAGCGTATTCAGCGCGTGATGACCGACATGAAGGACCGCTTCGCTGGCACCGCCTACGCGCAGCAGGCCGGCCTGCTGGTCGCCAAGACGCTGTTCGACAAGGGCAATGCCGATGGCTCGCGCGCCGCGCTGGGCTGGGTTGCGCAGAACGCCGTCGACCCAGGTTACCAGGCCATCGCCAAGCTGCGGCTCGCGGCCGAGCTGCTCGACGCCAAGTCTTACGACGACGCGCTCAAGCAACTCGACGGCAAGGTGCCGACCGAATTCGAACCGCTGGTGGCCGACCGCAAGGGCGACATCTACATGGCGCAAGGCAAGCGCGACGAGGCGCAGGCCGAGTACCGCAAGGCCTGGACCGGCCTGGGCGCCGGCTCGGACTACCGCCGGCTGGTCGAGATCAAGCTCAACGCGGTCGGTGTCGACCCGAAGACCCTGGCGCCGACCGTCACCGTGACGCCCGCCGTCCCCAAGAACTCCTGATCGCACACCCTCATGAATTTCAAGCGTTTCATGCCTGAATCGACCGCCCTGCGCGCGGGTTCTGCTCTTGTTCTGGTAGCGCTCTTGGCCGCCTGCTCGGGCTCCGGCAAGCCCAAGCCCGCCGAGCTGCCGGCCAACCCGTCCCTGATGGGTGTGCGCCAGGCCTGGAACGTGCGGATTCCGGGCGTCGAATTCCCGCTCACCGCCGATGTCAGCGGTGACATCGTGACCGTGGCCGGCAGCGACGGCACGGTCGTCGCCATCGATGCCCGCGCCGGTCGCGAAACCTGGCGCGCCAGCGCCGGCGCGCCGCTGGCGGCCGGCGTCGGCAGCGACGGCTCGCTGACGGCCGTGGTCACCACCAACAACGAGGTGGTCGCCATCGAGAACGGCAAGGTGCTGTGGAAGCAGCGCCTGTCGGCCCAGGCCTTCACCGCACCGCTGGTGGCCGGCCGCCGCGTCTTCGTGCAGACCGCCGACCGCAGCGTCAGCGCCTGGGACGGCCAGAGCGGCCGTCGCCTGTGGCAGCAGCAGCGCCCGGGCGAAAACCTCGTGCTGCGCAAGTCGGGCGTGCTGATCGCGGTCGGCGACACGCTGGTCGCCGGTCTGGGCGGCCGACTCGTCGGCATGAACCCCGGCAACGGCAGCTCGCGCTGGGAAGCCCCCATCGCCGCCCCGCGCGGCACCAACGACGTGGAACGCCTGGTCGACCTGACCGGCAGCGTGAGCCGCTACGGCGACACGGTCTGCGCACGTGCCTACTACGCCAGCGTCGGCTGCGTCGACACGCTGCGCGGCCAGCTGCTCTGGAGCAAGCCGGCCTCGGGCGCCGACGGCGTGAGCGGCGACGAGCGCTTTCTCTATGGCACCGAATCGGATGGCAGCGTCACCGCCTGGCGTCGCGCCGACGGCGAACGCGCCTGGCAGATGAGCCGCCTGAAGAACCGCGAACTGACCGCACCGCTGGCCGTGGGCCGCTTGCTGATCATCGGCGAGAGCACCGGCACGCTGCACTTCGTGTCGCGCGAAGACGGTGCGCTGCTGAACCGCGTCACGCCTGACGGCTCGGCCATCACCGTGACGCCGGTCCTGGCCGGCAACACGGTGGTCGTCGTGACCGCCAAGGGCGGTGTCTTCGGCTACCGTCCTGAATAATCATTTTTTGTCTTTCTCTTACTTCCAAGGCCCGACCATGAAAACCGCGCCATCGAAAGGCCGGCCATGAAGCCGGTCGTGGCCCTGGTCGGCCGTCCCAACGTCGGCAAGTCGACGCTCTTCAACCGCCTGACCCAGACGCGCGACGCCATCGTCGCCGACTTCGCCGGCCTCACGCGCGACCGCCACTACGGCAACGGCCGCCTGGGCAAGCACGAATTCATCGTGATCGACACCGGCGGCTTCGAGCCCGATGCCGGCAGCGGCATCTACAAGGAAATGGCCAAGCAGACGCGCCAGGCCGTGGCCGAGGCCGATGTCGTGATCTTCGTGGTCGATGCCCGCGAAGGCCTCTCGGCGCAAGACCACGACATCGCCAACGAGCTGCGCCGGCTGGGCAAGCCCTGCGTGCTGGCGGCCAACAAGGCTGAGGGCATGCACGACGGCACCAAGCTGGTCGACTTCTACGAGCTGGGTTTCGGCGACGTGCACGGCGTGTCCGCAGCGCACGGGCAGGGCATGCGCGACCTGGTCGAGCTGGCGCTTGGGCCGCTGAATCTGGCCGACCCGGACGACGAGGAAGACGAAGACGACGTCAACAAGCCGATCAAGCTGGCCGTGGCCGGCCGGCCCAACGTCGGCAAGTCGACGCTGATCAACACCTGGCTCGGCGAAGAGCGCCTGGTGGCCTTCGACATGCCCGGCACGACGCGCGACGCCATCTCGGTGCCGTTCGAGCGCAACGGCCAGCGCTTCGAGCTGATCGACACCGCCGGCCTGCGCCGCAAGGGCAGGGTCTTCGAGGCGATCGAGAAGTTCTCGGTGGTCAAGACGCTGCAGGCCATCGAGTCGGCCAACGTCGTGCTGCTGCTGCTCGACGCCACGCAGGGCGTGACCGACCAGGACGCGCACATCGCCGGCTACATCCTCGAAAGCGGACGTGCCGTGGTGATCGCCATCAACAAATGGGACGCGGTCGACAGCTACCAGCGCGAGCAGATCCAGCGGCAGATCGAAACCCGCCTGCCGTTCCTGAAGTTCGCGTCATTGCATTTCATCTCGGCCATCAAGCGCCAGGGCCTGGGCCCGGTGTGGCAGGCCATTGCACAGGCCCACAAGTCGGCCACGCGCAAGATGTCGACGCCGGTGCTGACGCGCCTGCTGCTGGAGGCGGTGCAATTCCAGGCGCCCCAGCGCGGCGGCATGTTCCGGCCCAAGCTGCGCTATGCGCACCAGGGCGGCATGAATCCGCCCGTGATCATCATTCACGGCAATTCGCTGGAGCATGTGACCGACGCCTACAAGCGTTTCCTGGAAGGGCGTTTCCGCAAGGAATTCGACCTCGTGGGCACGCCCTTGCGGATCCAGTTCAAAAGCTCGCAGAATCCGTTCGTGGACAAGGACAACTGAGGGCGCTTGGCTGCCGATGGCAGCCGTTGAGCCGCAGCAGGAGCGGAAGTTCCGTCTTTTGAGAACCGTTATTTTCTCAAGGCTTTTGACCCCGATTGCTGCGGCGCAGAAACCCTGTGTTAAGGTCATCTCTCCAACAACTACTCTTGAACACGGAGAATATCGTGAGCAATAAAGGGCAACTTCTGCAAGACCCGTTTCTGAACACCTTGCGTCGCGAGCATGTGCCGGTTTCCATTTATTTGGTGAACGGCATCAAGCTGCAAGGCCAGATCGAGTCTTTCGATCAATACGTCGTGTTGCTTCGCAATACAGTGACGCAAATGGTCTACAAGCACGCCATTTCCACCATCGTGCCGGGTCGTGCCGTCAACTTCTCGGCCAACGAGAACGACGACGCCGCCGCCTGATCGCGCGGAGCGCGGCGGCAACCCCGCCGCGCTTTTTCCATATCTGATTCCGCTTGTCTGATTCGATCCCCCGCCAGGAAGGCGCCGCCGTTCTCGTCGGTGTCGATTTCGGGCTGCCCCATTTCGACAGCGAGCTCGAAGAACTCGGCCTGCTCGCACAAACCGCGGGCCTGACGCCCGTTGCCCGCCTGGCCTGCAAGCGCAGGGCGCCCGATGCGGCGCTGTTCGTCGGCAGCGGCAAGGCCGAAGAGATCAAGGAGCTCGCCGCCATGCACCGGGCGAGCGAGGTCATCTTCGACCAGTCCTTGAGCCCTGCGCAGCAGCGCAACCTCGAACGCCAGCTCGATGTCGCGGTCTACGACCGCACCTTCCTCATCCTCGAGATCTTCGCCCAGCGCGCCCGTTCGCACGAAGGCAAGCTGCAGGTCGAGCTGGCTCGTCTGCAGTACCTGAGCACGCGGTTGGTCCGTCGCTGGTCCCACCTGGAGCGCCAGACCGGCGGCGCAGGTGTGCGCGGCGGCCCCGGCGAAAAGCAGATCGAACTCGACCGCCGCATGATCAACGAGTCGATCAAGCGCACGCGCGAACGCCTGGCCAAGGTGCAGAAGCAGCGCAGCACGCAGCGCCGCCAGCGCGAGCGCCGCGAGACCTTCAACATCTCGCTCGTCGGCTACACCAACGCGGGCAAATCGTCGATCTTCAATGCGATGGTCAAAGCCCGCGCCTATGCGGCCGACCAGCTGTTCGCCACGCTCGACACCACCACGCGCAACCTCTATCTGGGCGATGCGCGCCGGCAGGTGTCGATCTCCGACACGGTGGGCTTCATCCGCGACCTGCCGCACGGCTTGGTCGATGCGTTCAAGGCCACCTTGCAGGAAGCGGTCGATGCCGACCTGCTGCTGCATGTGATCGACGCCTCCAACCCGCACTATCCGGAGCAGATGGCCGAGGTCCAGTCGGTGCTGCAGGACATCGGTGCAGGCGACGTGCCGCAACTGCTGGTGTTCAACAAGCTCGACGCCCTTGAAAGCGCGCAACATCCGCTGCATCTGCAGGACGAGATGGAAATCGACGGCGTGCAGGTTCCCCGCATCTTCCTCAGCGCCAAGACTGGTGAAGGCCTGCCGTTGCTGCGGGCCGAGCTGGCCCGGCAGTCGGGTTCCGTCGCCGATACGATGACCCCTGAGGCGGACGCTGAATTGCACGATGCGGCCCCTTGATTGGGCACAATCCCGCCACTGACACGAGAACGAAGCGAATGAATGCAAAGCCAGCGCGGAGAGGGTTTCTGGGCATGTTCAACCTGAACGATGGCCGATGGGGTCGCGGCGACGAGCCGTCCTCCAACGGCGACCGCCCGGCCGGCAACCGGCCGCCCGATGCCGATCCCCCCGGCGCCCCGATCCCGCCGCCTTCGAGCGGCAACCAGAACAACAACGGCAACGGCAATCGCCCGCGCGGCCAGGGCCCGAACCAGGGCCCGAACCAGGGCCCGCCCGACCTCGACGAACTCTGGCGCGACCTCAATCGCAAGCTCGGCGGTTTCTTCGGCGGCGGCAAGGGTGGCGGCAATCGCCCCAACGGCACCGGCGGCGGTGGCGGCAACGGCTACAAGCCCGACATGAAAAACGCCGGCTTCGGCATCGGCCTCGTGGCCGCCGTGGCGGTCCTGATCTGGCTCGGCACCGGCTTCTTCATCGTGAACGAAGGCCAGCAGGCCGTGGTCACGCAATTTGGTCGCTACAAGTCGACGGTGAACGCAGGCTTCAACTGGCGCCTGCCGTACCCCATTCAACGCCACGAAGTGGTGGTGACCACGCAGATCCGTTCCACCGACGTGGGCCGCGACGCCATCGTGCGCTCCACAGGCCTGCGCGAATCGGCCATGTTGACCGAAGACGAGAACATCGTCGAAATCAAGTTCGCCGTGCAGTACCGCCTGAGCGATGCGCGCGCCTGGCTCTACGAGAGCAAGTCGCCCGCTGAAACCATCGTGCAGGTGGCCGAAAGCTCCGTGCGCGAAGTGGTCGGCAAGATGAAGATGGACGCGGCGCTCGCCGAAGAGCGCGACCAGATCGCACCCCGCGTGCGCGCACTGATGCAGACCATCCTCGACCGCTACAAGGTCGGTGTCGAAGTCGTCGGCATCAACCTGCAGCAGGGCGGTGTGCGTCCGCCCGAGCAGGTACAGGCTGCCTTCGACGACGTGCTCAAGGCCGGCCAGGAACGCGAGCGCGCCAAGAACGACGCCGAGGCCTACGCCAACAACGTCGTGCCGCTGGCCACCGGTACCTCGTCGCGCCTGAAGGAAGAGTCCGAGGCCTACAAGGCCCGCATCGTGGCGCAGGCACAGGGTGACGCCGGTCGCTTCAGCTCGGTGCTGACCGAATACCAGAAGGCGCCGCAGGTGACGCGCGACCGCATGTACACCGACGCCATGCAGCAGATCTACGCCAGCACGACCAAGGTGCTGGTCGACAGCAAGCAGGGCTCCAACCTGCTGTACCTGCCGCTCGACAAGCTGATGCAGCAAGGCGGTGGCAACACAGCCACGCCCGTGGATGCCGCCAGCCCCAGCGTGGCCGGCACCGCACCGACCCAGTCGTCGGTGATCCCGGTGGCGCCCGCCACCACCGACGTGCGCGCCCGTGACGGCCGCTCGCGTGACCGCGACGTGCGCTGAGAAAGGCCCGGAACAACATGAACAGAATCGGTTTCATCGCCACCTCGGTCCTCGTCCTGCTCGTGCTGCTGAGCTCGACCCTCTTCGTGGTCGACCAGCGCCAGTTCGGCGTGGTCTATGCCCTCGGCCAGATCAAGCAGGTCATCACCGAGCCCGGCCTCAACTTCAAGCTGCCGCCGCCGTTCCAGAACGTGTCGTACATCGACAAGCGCCTGCTGACGCTCTCGAGCCTCGACACCGAGCCCATGCTCACCGCTGAAAAGCAGCGCGTGGTGATCGACTGGTACGTGCGCTGGCGCATCTCCGACCCGCAGGCCTACATCCGCAACGTCGGCCTCGACGAGAACGCGGGCGCCATGCAGCTGAACCGCGTGGTGCGCAACGCCTTCCAGGAAAACATCAACAAGCGTACCGTGCGCGACCTGATCTCGGTGCGCCGCGAGGCCCTGATGGCCGACGTGCAGCGCGAAGTGCTGGCCGTGGTGAAGGGTGCCAAGCCCTGGGGCGTCGACGTGGTCGACGTGCGCATCACCCGCGTCGACTACGTGGAAGCCATCACCGAATCGGTCTACCGCCGCATGGAAGCCGAGCGCAAGCGCGTGGCCAACGAGCTGCGCTCCACCGGCACGGCCGAAGGCGAGAAGATCCGCGCCGACGCCGACCGCCAGCGCGAAGTGATCGTGGCCAACGCCTACCGCGACGCCCAGAAGATCAAGGGCGAGGGCGATGCCCAGGCTGCCGCGACCTACAGCGAGGCCTTCGGCCGCGATCCGCAGTTCGCCCAGTTCTATCGCAGCCTCGAGGCCTACAAGCAGAGCTTCAACAAGAAGAGCGACGTGATGGTGCTCGACCCGTCCTCGGACTTCTTCCGCGCCATGCAGAGCTCCGGCTCGGCGCGCAAGTAACAACAGGCCGTCCGTTTCCGCTGTCCTGCCTGGAGCCGTGAGCGCCGACACCTTCTGGAGCGCGTTGGCGCTGGTCCTGGTGATCGAAGGCATCCTGCCTTTCGTCTCGCCGGGCGGGTGGCGGCGCGGCTTCAGCCAACTGCTGCAGCTGCGCGATGGCCAGCTGCGTTTCTTCGGTCTTTGCAGCATCCTGCTGGGTTTGGTACTGCTCTGGGTTCTGGGGTAGCTCGGGCCCGGTAGAATCCCGGTTTAACCACGCCCCCGATCCCCATGTCCGCCTGGGTCCTCCCGGATCACATTGCCGATGTGCTGCCCTCCGAGGCGCGCCACATCGAAGAACTTCGACGCCAGCTGCTCGATACCGCCCGTGGCTATGGCTACGAGCTGGTGATGCCGCCGCTGCTCGAGCACCTGGAGTCGCTGCTTTCGGGCACCGGCGAGGCGCTCGACCTCCAAACCTTCAAGCTCGTCGACCAGCTCTCCGGTCGCAGCATGGGCCTGCGTGCCGACACCACCCCCCAGGTGGCGCGCATCGATGCCCACCTGCTGAACCGCGACGGCGTGGCGCGTTTGTGCTACTGCGGCCCGGTGGTCCATACCCGGCCCGACCGCCCGCACGCCACCCGTGAGCCGCTGCAGTTCGGCGCCGAGATCTACGGCCACGCCGGCCTCGAAGCCGACACCGAAACCCTGCTGCTGGCGCTCGACTGCCTCGACGCCGCCGGCCTGCGCGACGGCGTGATCGTCGACCTGGCCGACGCCCGCATCGTGCGTGCGCTGTTCGCCGGCGTGCCGGTCGATGCCGCCGCGATCGCCCGCGTGCACGCCGCGCTGGCCGCCAAGGACGCGAGCGAACTGCAGGCGCTCACCAAGGATTTCCCCGCTGCGTCACGCGACGGCCTGCGCGCCCTCGTGGGCCTGTACGGCGATGTGGCCGTGCTCGACGAGGCCGCCAAGGCCCTGAAGGGCACGCCTACCGTGGCCGCGGCGCTGGCCGACCTGAAGCAACTCGCCGCCGGCCTGAACGGCACGGCAGGGCGCCAGATCAGCTTCGACCTGGCCGACCTGCGCGGCTACGCCTACTACAGCGGCATGCGTTTCGGCATCTACGTGCCGGGCGCGGCCGACTCGCTGGTGCGCGGCGGCCGCTACGACGAGGTGGGCGCCGTGTTCGGCCGCAATCGTCCGGCCGTCGGCTTCAGCCTCGATGTGCGCGAGCTCGTCGGCGTGCTGCCGGCCCGTCCGTTGCGCGCCGCCATCCGTGCGCCCTGGAGCGATGCGGCCGGCCTGCGTCAGGCGATTGCCCAATTGCGCAAGGCCGGCGAAACGGTAGTCTGCGTGCTGCCCGGCCACGGCAGCGAAATCGATGAATTCCATTGCGACCGCGAGCTCGTCGAGCAGGCCGGCCAATGGAATGTCCGAGCGATCTGAATTTTTGAAGTAATGGAACGAGCATGAGCGTAACCACCGGAAGAAACGTGGTCGTCGTCGGTACCCAGTGGGGCGACGAAGGCAAGGGCAAGCTGGTTGACTGGCTGACGGAAAGCGCCCAGGGCGTGGTCCGCTTCCAGGGCGGCCACAACGCGGGCCACACGCTGGTCATCAACGGCGTGAAGACCGCGCTGCACCTGATCCCGAGCGGCATCATGCGCCCCGGCGTCAAGTGCTACATCGGCAACGGCGTGGTGCTGTCGGCCGCCAAGCTCTTCGAGGAAATCGAAGGCCTGGAGAAAGCCGGCGTCGAAGTGCGTTCGCGCCTGCGCATCAGCGAGGCCTGCCCGCTGATCCTGCCGTTCCACGCCGCGCTGGACATCGCGCGCGAGGCCTACCGTGAAAAGGGCGGCATCGAGAAGATCGGCACCACCGGCCGCGGCATCGGCCCGGCCTACGAAGACAAGATCGCCCGCCGCGCGCTGCGCGTGCAAGATTTGAAGCACCCCGAGCGCTTCGCGGCCAAGCTGCGCGTGCTGCTCGAGCTGCACAACCACGTGCTGACTCAGGTGCTGGGCGCGCCCGCCATCGACTACGACACCGTGTTCGACGAGGCCATGCGCCACGCCGCGCTGCTCAAGCCCATGATGGCCGACGTGTCGCGCGAGTTGAACGACGCCCACAAGGCCGGCGCCAACCTGCTGTTCGAGGGCGCGCAAGGCACGCTGCTCGACGTCGACCACGGCACCTACCCGTACGTCACCTCGAGCAACTGCGTGGCCGGCAATGCCGCCGCCGGTTCGGGCGTGGGCCCGGGCATGCTGCACTACGTGCTGGGCATCACCAAGGCCTACTGCACCCGCGTGGGCGGCGGTCCGTTCCCCACCGAGCTCGACTGGGCCACGCCGGGCACCCCCGGCTACCACATGAGCACCGTGGGCGCCGAAAAGGGCGTGACCACCGGCCGCAGCCGCCGTTGCGGCTGGTTCGACGCTGCGCTGCTCAAGCGCTCGGCGCAGGTCAACGGCCTGTCGGGCCTGTGCATCACCAAGCTGGACGTGCTCGACGGCCTCGAAAAGCTCGAGCTGTGCACCGGCTACGAACTCGACGGCGAAACCACCGACATCCTGCCGATGGGCGCGGACGAGATCGAGCGCTGCACGCCGATCTACGAAACGCTCGAAGGCTGGACCGAAAGCACCGTGGGCGTCACGCAGTACGACAAGCTGCCGGTCAATGCGCGGCTGTACCTGCAGCGCATCGAGCAGGTCACCGGCGTGCCGATCCACATGGTGTCCACGAGCCCTGATCGCGACCACACGATCATGATGCGCCACCCCTACCTCGCAGACTGAACAGGAACGAACCAGACCATGTTGACCGAAGACGGCAAACATCTCTACGTCAGCTACGACGAGTACCACAACCTGATCGAGAAGCTCGCGATCAAGGTGCACCAGTCGGGCTGGGAGTTCGACACCATCCTGTGTCTGGCGCGTGGCGGCATGCGCCCGGGCGATGTGCTCTCGCGCATCTTCGACAAGCCGCTGGCGATCATGTCGACCAGCTCCTACCGCGCCGACGCCGGCACGATCCAGGGGCATCTCGATATCGCCCGCTACATCACCACCCCCAAGGGCGAGATCGCCGGCAAGGTGCTGCTGGTGGACGACCTGGCCGATTCGGGCCACACGCTGCACGCCGTGATGGACATGCTGCGCAACAACTACCAGCCGATCACCGAGCTGCGCAGCGCGGTCATCTGGACCAAGGCGCTGTCGACCTTCACGCCCGACTACTCGGTCGAGTTCCTGGCCACCAACCCGTGGATCCACCAGCCCTTCGAGGGCTACGACTCGCTCGGCGCCGAGAAGCTGATCGAGAAGTGGTCGGTCTGACGACCGGTCCTGGCACCACCGGCCGGCGCGCTCAGCTGCAGCTGCCGCCGCCGGGGGTGTCGAACATCGCGGTGTAGCGCCGCTGCATTTCCTCCGGCGTCACCTTCTCGATGCTGTGCCCCACGTTCCACCGATGACCGAAGGGGTCGCGGAAGACGCCGGAGCGCTCCCCATAGAACTGATCCTGCGGTGCCATGTCCAGCGTGGCGCCGGCGGCGACCGCGCGCGCGACCAGCGCGTCGGCATCGTCCACATGCAGGTGCAGCGAGACCGCGCTGCCGCCGAGCGTCTTGGGCGAGCGGATGTTGAACTCGGCAAACTCGTCCGAGATCATCAGGATCGCGCCGTTGTGAAAGTCCAGTTCGACGTGCCCGATGCGGCCGCTGGGCTCGGTCAGGCGAAAGATTTCCTTCACCTCGAACACGTGGCAATAGAAGTCGACGGCGGCGGCGGCGTTGTCGACGCAGAGGTACGGAAACAGCTCGTGGATGGCCATGGCGGGACCTGCCTTTCTTTCTGGAATAGCGTGTTGAAACGGGGACCGTGGCGCCGATTCTGCGCAGCCCCGGCGCTAGCGTCTTGAAGGAATTTGACCTGCCGTACTGACAGCCGGCACATGACGCGGCGACGCTGCTCCCGTCTGCCGCCAGGCCTGCGGCGACAGGCCGGCCAGTGCCGAGAACTCGCGGCTCAGGTGCGCCTGGTCGCTGTAGCCCGCGGCGAGCGCGATGTCGGCCCAGGCGCGCGCGGGATCGTCGGCGGCCAGCGCCAGCACGCGATCGAAGCGCATCACGCGGGCGTACTCCTTGGGCGCGAGCCCGACCGCCGCGCGGAACAGCGCGATGAAGCGCCGGTGGCTGTAGCCGCTGCGCGCCACCAGCGTGGAGATCGATGCGGGCGTGTCGCGCGTCATCTGCCCCAGCGAGGCGGCCACGGCCGGGTGCAGGCCGCGCGGGCTGGTGCGGGGCAGGGTGGCAGCGGCCAGGCGTCGGGTCAGCAGGGCCTCGAACACGTCCAGCTGCCGGGCCGGGTCGTCGGACGATGCATGCAGCTGTTCGAGCGCCTCGGCGGTCTGGCCTTCGCCCCACAGCGCGTCGAGCGGCGTGTGGCGACCACCCAGAGCGTCTTCAGGTGCGCCGAGCAGTAGCCGGGCGGCACCGGGGTGCAATTGCGCGCCGACCGAGCGTGTGGCCACCGACACATCGCGCAGGTAGAACGCGGCGCGCGCACCGCCGACGATGGCATGGCCGACCGTGTGGCCGCGCAGGTCGCGTGTGTCGTCGAAGAGTCGCAGCGGCGGCCCCGAAAGCCGGAACACCAGGTGCATGCCGCCCGTGGGCAGCACGTGCTCGCGGGCGCCGGTGCGTGTGTCGGGTGTGCCCTCGGGCGCCGAGGCCCACAGCAGCCGCAGGAAGGGCCGCAAATGAGGGGACGGGGGCCGCGTCAGCTGCATGGCGCGACGGGCCCCGGCAAGGGCGGGCGGGTGAGCATCGGCGCATTGTGCGCCGAGGAGCCGCCCCGGCCCAGGCTGCTTACTTGCTCGTTGCGAGGCGCTTCTGGATGTTGGCCGCGCGGTCGCCGGAAGCGGGGTGCGAGCTGAGCATCGAGCTCCTGCCGCCGTCGAGCTTGGCCAGCTTCTGGAACGCGGTGACGAGGCCTTCGCGCTTGAGCTTCTGCGTGGTCAGCAGGTCGAAGGCGTAGTTGTCCGAGTCGGTTTCCTGCGACTGCGAGAACTGCGCATTGACCAGCTTCTCGGCGAAGTCGCCGATCTGCGAGGACGACAGCTGCGTGATCGCCGCATTGCCGGTGGCGCCGGCCAGGCCGCGCGCGGCCGACACGGCGTAGGCGGTCTGCATGGCCTTCTTGCTGTGGCCCAGGGCGACGTGGCCGATCTCGTGGCCGATGATGCCGCGCAGCTCGTCGTCGTTCATGAGGTCCATGAGGCCGCTGTAGACGCGGATGCAGCCGTTGCCCATGGCCCAGGCGTTCACGTCCTTCGTGAGGTAGACCTTGTAGCTGGCGGGCTGGCCGCCGATGGTGGTGGGCAGGCCCTGGCGTACGCGCTCCAGGCGCTTGCTGTAGGCATCGGCGGGGCCCGCGACCTTGGAGCTCTTGTCGAGCTCGGCGCAGGACTGATTGGCCAGGGCCTGCACGTCGCCGTCGGTGAGCGACATGGCCTTGAAGGCGCTGCCGCCGGCGCCCGCGAGCGCGTTGGAATCCAGGTTCTTCATGCCGCCGCAGGCGGACAGGGCCGCAGCGGCCGTGATGGTGATGAGCAGATGACGCATCGAGAAAATCCTCCCTTTATTTTCGGAGGGGCAACTCTATCCGCAATGCGCGTGCGATCCGGCCAAGGCCGTCGACATCGAACGGAGAATGTCACGGCCGTCGAGGGTTCCTCGCGGGGCGCTAGCATCGGCACATGAGCAAGCCTTCCACGACCCTGATCCACCATCCCTACACGCCGCCGGCCACCTTCGCTGCGCCGCAGCCCGGCGTGTTCAAGGCCTCGACCGTGTTCTTCGCCGACGTCGCCGCCATGCGCGCGCGCGACTGGAAGACCAAGGCCGGCTACACCTACGGCCTGCACGGCACGCCCACCACCTTCACGCTCGAGGAGCGCCTGGCCACGCTCGAAGGCGGCACCGAATGCCTGCTGGTGCCCAGCGGGCTGGCCGCGATCTCTCTGGTCTCGTTCGCGTTCCTCAAGACCGGCGACGAGGTGCTGATTCCCGACAACGCCTACGGCCCCACCAAGGCGCTGGCCACCGGCGAGCTCGCCAACTTCGGCATCACGCACCGCCTGTACGACGCCATGAATCCGTCCGACCTGGAAGCCAAGCTCTCGCACCGCACGCGGCTGGTGTGGCTCGAAGCGGCCGGCTCGGTGACGATGGAATTCCCCAACCTGCCGGCGCTGGCCGAGGTCTGCCGCGAGCGCGGCGTGATGACCGCGCTGGACAACACCTGGGGCGCGGGCCTGGCCTTCGCGCCCTTCGATTTCAATGGCACGGGGCAGGGCGTCGACGTGTCGGTGCACGCGCTCACCAAGTACCCCAGCGGCGGTGGCGACGTGCTCATGGGCAGCGTCGTCACGCGCGACGAGCGCCTGCACCGCGCGCTCAAGCTCACCCACATGCGCACCGGCTTCGGCATCGGCGTGGGCGACGTCGAAACCCTGCTGCGTTCGCTGCCGAGCATGGCGCTGCGCTACGGCGCACACGACCGCGCCGCGCGCGAACTGGCCGGCTGGCTCAACGGCTGCGAAGAGATTGCGCAGGTGCTGCACCCCGCGCTCGAGGATTCGCCGGGCCACGCCAACTGGCGCGCGCTGTGCGGTGCCACCGACCTGGCCGCGGGCCTGTTCTCGGTGGTGTTCGACGAACGCTTCAGCACCGAGCAGGTCGATCGCTTCTGCGACAGCCTGAAGCTCTTCCGCCTCGGCTATTCGTGGGGCGGCCCGATCAGCCTCGTCGTGCCCTACGACATCGGCCTGATGCGCGACGCCAGCGTGGCCCGCTGGCCCTACAAGGGCACGCTGGTGCGTTTCTCGGTCGGCCTGGAGGACGTGGACGACCTGCGTGCCGACCTGCAGCAGGCGCTGCTGCAGATGTAGGCGCTGTTGCGCGCAGTGGGCAGGAAACACCGCAAGGGCCAGCGCGTCGCGCCGCCGGCTGCGCGCGATGCGGCGGCGCCCGCGTCACGGGCCGTCGCGTCGCGGGTGCTGGACGTGCCCGTGCAGGTGCTGGAGGCGCTCGCGCAATCCGGCCCGCTGGAAGGCGTGCCCGACCTGCGCGGCACGCGGCTCCTCATCGGCGGCTTGGTGGCGTTTTTCGCGTTGATGGCGGCAGGGCTCGTCGCCGCCGTGATGCTCGAGGAAGACTGGTCCAACGCGCGCGGCAACGAAGCGATCCTACTGCTGCTCGGACTGTTGCTCTTCGGGGCGCTGGGCGGCGGCATCTGGTACTTGCTGCGCCAGTTTCCGCGCGTGGGCGAGGGGATGCTGCGGATCGATTCGAACGGCATGTGCTGGGGCGATCCGGCATCGCCGCAGGTGGTGCATTGGCGCGAGGTGTGCCGTGCGCGCGCGGGTTTCCATGACGTGAAGACCGAGTTCGTATCGAGCGAAGCCATCGTCAAGCGGCTGGTGTTCCAGCAGGTGGCACAGGGTGGCGAACCCAGGGAGATCCGGCTGCCCCTGGCGCTGACCGTCGACACCGGCCGTGTCCTTCGCTTTCGCAACCGGGCCGCGCTGCTGCGTGCGTTGCTGCTGCACCTGGCCACGCAGCCGAGCCCACGCCTGCGCTTCGACGCCGAGGTGTTCATCGACGCCGGCATCGACCCGCAGACCTGGGCGCCCATGCCCGCCCCGAGGCGCTGGATGTGGCTGTCATCGCTCGCCGGGCTGTTGCCGGTGCTGGCCGTGATCGTTCTGTGGCCGATGGGCGAACATATGGGATGGATGGTGGCCGCGACGGTCCTGGCCCTGGTGGCCGGCGCAGGGGCCATGGGCTGGTTCATGCACCAGCGTTACCCGGGTTTGCAAGGTGTGTTCGAGTTCGAAACGGCCGCCGGCGCCGCGTCTTGAGACTGCACCGTTATCGCTTACAGTAGGCTGAAGCGCAGTCACCCTGACTGCCTCGCCTGAAGGAGAAGCAGTGGCAACACCCAATTACGGCTACGAGAAGCGCCAGAAAGAGCTGGCCAAGAAGAAAAAGAAGGAAGAAAAGCTCCGGGAGAAGGCGAACCGCAAGCTCAATCCGAGCAGCGACGGGCTGGCCCCCGGAGACCCGGAGACCGACGTGGCATCGCTCGAACGCGATCCCCCCACGGCACCCGAGTTGCCGACCAAGAACGGATGACCCCTCGTTCCTGGTCCCCCTGAAAACAGAAAAGCCGCTGCAGGCGCAGGCCTGCGGCGGCTTTTTCTTTGGGGCGCGCAAGGAGAAGAAATTATTTGGGCAGCAGCTTGCGCAGCTCCGGCCAGACGTTGTCCAGGATCTGCGGCTGCGCCGCGGCGGTCGGGTGGATGCGGTCGGACTGGAACAGCGTCATGGCGTCGGGCGCATCGGCCACGCCCTTGAGCAGGAAGGGCACCAGCGCCGACTTCGTCGCGCCTGCCACCTTCGCGAACACGGCCTCGAAGCGCCGCGTGTAGTCGCCGCCGTAGTTCGGCGGCACCTGGATGCCGACGATCAGCACCCGCGCGCCTGCGGCCTGCGCGGCCTTGGTGATCTGCAGCAGGTTGTCTTCGGTGTTCGACAGCGGCAGGCCGCGCAGGGCGTCGTTGGCGCCCAGCTCCAGCACCACGTGGCTGGGCTTGTGCTGCGCCAGCAGGGCGGGGAAGCGGGCGCGACCGCCGGAGCTGGTGTCGCCGCTGATGCTGGCGTTGACCACCGAGGCTGCGATCTTCTGCTGCGCAAGCCTTTTTTCCAGCAAGGGTACCCAGCCTTCGCCGCGCTTGAGGCCGTACTCTGCGCTCAGCGAATCACCGAGCACGAGGATCACCGGCTTGCCGGCCGATGCCGTCTGTGCCTGGGCCGCAGCACCCGTCCATGCCCCCGCGCTGCCGAGCGCGGCGGTGGTCAAGATAAAGTCACGTCGATTCAAAACGAAAAGCCTTTCATGTCCCAACCCCCGTCTGATGCCATTGTCGCCGTCGAGCATGTCTTCAAGTCCGTCACCGACTCGGCCGGCACGCTGGACATTCTGCAGGACATCCATTTCACCCTGGGCGCGCGGGAAACCGCCGCCATCGTCGGCGCCTCGGGCTCCGGCAAGAGCACCTTGCTGTCGATCATTGCCGGGCTGGACACGCCCACGCGCGGCACCGTGAAGCTGGCGGGCGACGACATCTTCGCCATCGACGAGGACGAGCGCGCCGCGCTGCGCGCCCAGCGCGTGGGCTTCGTGTTCCAGAGCTTCCAGCTGCTGGGCAACCTGAGCGCGCTCGAGAACGTCATGCTGCCGCTGGAGCTGGCCAACCGCAAGGACGCGCGCAAGGCCGCCACCGAGATGCTGGGCCGCGTCGGGCTGGGCCAGCGCCTGGGCCACTACCCCAAGGTGCTGTCGGGCGGCGAGCAGCAGCGCGTGGCACTGGCGCGGGCCTTCGTGGTGCAGCCGGCCCTGCTGCTGGCCGACGAGCCCACCGGCAGCCTCGACTTCGCCACCGGCGAGCAGGTCATGAAGCTCATGTTCGACCTGAACCGCGAGCTGGGAACCACGCTGGTGCTGGTCACGCACGACCGCAGCATCGCCTCGCAGTGCGAACGGCGCATCACCATCGAAGCCGGGCGCGTGGCGCTCAACGAAAAAACACCCGAATCGACCGTCGCTCAGGCCGCCTGAGCCAGCAAGAAAGACAGCGCCCGGCTCCCGCGGCGCTCCCCGAACACAGAGGAGAGTTCATGACCCAGCTTCCCCCCGAGGCCATCGCCGCCCTGGAGCGCGGCAACCTGATCGAGGCCATCAAGATCGTGCGCGAGCGCACCGGCATGGACCTCAAGTCGTCCAAGGAGGCCGTCGAGCGCTATGCCAATAGCGGCGCGGTCGCCGCAGGCGCGCCCGCGGACTGGCAGGAGGGCGACTGGGGCCGGGGCGACGCTGCGGCCGAGACCGGCAGCGGCATGCAGGGCAACGGCCCCGCCGCGGTGCCGGCCGCCGCACTCGCAGCCTTGGCGCGCGGCCAGAAGGTCGAGGCCGTGCGCCTCACGCGCGAGGCCACGGGCCTGGGCCTGGCCGAGGCCAAGCAATTGGTCGAGGCGCACCAGAACCCCGCCGCCGGCGACTTCGGGCACCTGCCGTCGAGCGCTGCGGTGAACCCGATGGCCGAACCGGGCCGGGTGACCGGCGGTGGCTTCAAGTGGCTGCCGGTGATCGTCGTGCTGCTGATCGCGGCGGCGGCGTGGTCGTATTTCAAGGGCGCCTGAGGCCGTGATCGTTCCCCAGTTCTGGGCAGAAGGCCGCATCCAGGAGCGGGTGGCCGGCCGGCAGGTCACGGTGCGCCGTTTCGGCTGGTCCGACGACAGCCCGCTCGCCGCGCAGGCCCATGCCGACCAGCGCACGCGCGAGGCCTATGACCGCATCGTGGTCGACGGCGAAAAGCTGGAGCGCCGCGAACGCAAGCTGGCCTACAACGGCGCCAATGGCGTGCCGATCCGCGAGGAGATCGTCGAACGCCAGGGCGACAGCGTCGTCACCCGCAACGGCTACGGCGCGCGCTGCCTCAACACGCCCGACGTGCTGTTCGTCGACGTCGACTTCGAGGTCCAGGATTTGCGCGACAGCACGCGCGGATTGACGGTGATCGGCATGGCGTTCATTGGGGCGCTGGTTGCGGGTTACGGCACGCGTTCGGCGATGGCGGGCGTGGCTGCCTTCATGCTTGTGGCAGCCTTTGGCTTCTGGCGCGCCCGTTACGAGGGGCTGCGCCTCACCGAGGACAAGAGCGATCCGCTGGAGGGCGCACGGGCGCGTGTCGAGCGCTTCATCCACCAGCATCCCGACTGGCACCTGCGGCTGTACCGCACGCCGGCCGGGCTGCGCGTGCTGGCCATGCACGATGTCTTCGCACCGTTCGACGCCGCCGTGACCGACGTGTTCCAGACGCTGGGGGCCGACAAGGTCTACGCGCGCATGTGCCGCAACCAGAACTGCTTTCGCGCCCGCCTGAGCGCCAAGCCCTGGCGCGTGGGCATCGCCGAACACCTGCGCCCGCGCCCGGGCGTCTGGCCCGTGTCGCCCGACCGGCTGCCCGCGCGCGACGCCTGGGTGGCGCGCTACGAAAAGGCGGCCGAGGGGTACGCCGCCTGCCAGTACCTGGGCAGCGTGGGCAACACGCTGAAGGTGCACATGAACGCCCTGGTGGTGCAGGAACTGCACGACGACCGCACCCGCGCGAACAGCGGTTTGCCGCTGGCCTGAGGCCGAGGGCGCCGCGCCCTCGATAATCAGGGGATGTCTTCTCCCAAAGTGATCTTCGGCTTCCATGCCGTGGGCGTGCGCATCAAGACCGCGCCGAAATCGGTGCTCGAAGTGATGTTCGACGCCAGCCGGCGCGATGCGCGCATGAAACAGTTCATTGCGCGTGCGCAAGAAGCCGGCGTGCGGCTGGTCGAGGCCGACGGCCTGCGGCTGTCCAAGCTCAGCGGCAGCCATGGCCACCAGGGCGTGGTCGCGCGGGTCGAGCCCGTGGCCCAGGTCCGCTCGCTCGACGAGCTGCTCGAGGGCCTCGAGGAGGCCGGCACCGTGCCGCTGCTGCTGGTGCTCGACGGCGTGACCGATCCGCACAACCTCGGCGCCTGCCTGCGCGTGGCCGACGGCGCCGGCGCCCATGCGGTGATCGCGCCCAAGGACCATGCGGCCGGCATCAACGCCACCGTCGCCAAGGTGGCGAGCGGCGCGGCCGAGACGGTGCCGTACTTCATGGTGACCAACCTCGCGCGCACGCTCAACGAGCTCAAGGAACGCAGCATCTGGTGCGTGGGCACCAGCGACGACGCACCGGGCACGATCTACCAGAGCGACTTCAAGCGTCCGCTGGCGCTGGTGCTGGGCGCCGAGGGCGAGGGCATGCGCCAGCTCACGCGCAAGACCTGCGACGAGCTGGTGAGCATTCCCATGGCCGGCGCGGTCGAGAGCCTGAACGTGTCGGTGGCCAGCGGCGTGTGCCTCTACGAGGCGATGCGCCAGCGCGGCGGTTGACCTCAGGCTAGCGGGCTAGCGGGCCATGGGCCCGCTGCCCTTGCGGTGGAAGTACACCAGTTCCGCCGCACGCCGCATCGGCGCCGTGCCGAGCAGGCGGTTGAACATCCAGTCGCTCTGGAAGTGGTCGAAGGCCCAGCGCAGCGTGCGCTTCATCAGAAAGCGTGGGTAGCCGCGCACGAACCACGTTGCGGGGTCGTCCGCCTCGCCGCGCACGAAGCGCGCCACGGCCTCGCCGGCGCGCTCGCCGTGCTGCAGCGCCGTGTGGATGCCGCCGGCCGTCACGGGCGACACCATGCCCGCCGCATCGCCCACCAGCAGCGCCCGTTCGCGGGCCACCACCGGCAGCACGCCGCCGCAGGGGATCATCCCGGCGCGCACGGCGACCGGCGGCGCCTCGCCGGGCGACACCACGGAGGCGATCTTGCGCAAGAGCGGATCGAGCCGCAGCGCGCCCGTGTCGTGGCGGCCCATGCGGCGTGCCAGGCCGATCTGGCTCACGCCGACACCGTCGAGGGCCCAGCCGATGTAGCCCGGCGCGAGCCGGCGGTCGATGAAGCAATGCAGCAGGTCGGGCGCCATGCGCGCGCCCTGGTACTCGTGCTCCACGCCGTAGAGAAAGCGCGTGTTGCGCGACAGGCCCAGCGCCTTGGCGACGCGCGAATGCGGACCGTCGGCGCCCACGAGGTAGGTCGCGCGGATGCACGGGCCTTGCGCCACCGGCACCTCCCAGCGCCCGTTCGCCCACAGCGCCTGCTCGAACAGCGTGCCCAGGCGCACCTCGACGCCGCAGGCCCGGGTGGACTCCACCATCCAGTCGAGCAGCGCGGGCGCGTCGGTAGCCCAGAACCAGTAGCCGGGCGCGTGCAGGTCGACGTGGTGCATGTCGGGTGCGTACAGCCGCACGCCTTCGATGCGGCGCACCAGCGCGGGCGGCACTTCGGCCAGCCACGGCACGCTGTCGACCGCGTCCTTGACGATGATCCCGGTGGTGTGCAGCTTGGCGCCGGCGGCGGCCTTCTTCTCGAGCACCATCACGCGCAGGCCGGCCTTGGCGGCGGCGCGGGCGCAGGCCAGCCCGGCAAAGCTCGCGCCGATGACGAGCAGGTCGACCTGGGTGCAGGCCGTACCCGGGTCGCTCACGAAGGCCGGCGCGGGGCAGGGCGCGACCGACGAGGAAGGTGCGTGGGGAGAAAAGAGACAGGAAGAAGAGGCGTGCATGGGAGGCTGACTTGCAAAGCGCACCACGGGGTGTGGTGCGCCTGCGAAGTTAGCGACGCCATGTGCGCCGGGCGTGAAGCCTGTGTGAACTGATCTGTGAAGCGATCAGGCTCGTTCAGGACGGGTCTTTGCTGCGCGTGCGGGCCACGGCGCTGAAGACGCCGATGCCCAGCAGGATCAGCGCACCGATGCCGATGTAGAGCGTGGGCACGCCGGCCACCGAGGCGCCCCAGGCGACCCCGGCCAGGAAGATCAGAAAGCCGATCATGTAAAGCGCAAAGGACATCGTGCGGCTCCGGTAGCTGAGATGCCTTGCAGTATCCCGACACACCCCGTGGCCCGGACCGGCCTGAGTCGTCTCTGCGTGTGGGAGCTTGCCTACCGCATCGGTCAGGCAATCGTTCAATCAATCGGGAACGGCGACCAGCAGGTAGCGGCAGGCGGTGGGCCCCAGCGCCTTGAAGACCAGCGGCCGGTCGACGCCGAAGTCGAGGCAGTCGCCCGGGGCGAGCTCGAAGCGCTCGTCGCCGTAGTCGACCTGCAGTGCGCCTTCGAGCATCCACAGGCTCTGCCGGTACGGCGTGCCGCTCCATCGCGGATAGCCGACCTGCGCGGCGCGCGGCAGTTCGACCTCGACCAGCTCCACGCCGCTGCCCGCGCTGCGCTCGGCGACCTGGCGGCGCAGGTAGCCGGCTTCGGGGTCGCGCCAGACCTCCTGCGCGGCCCGTTTGCGCAGCCGTTGCGGCTGGGCCTTGTCCTCGGTGAGAAGCTGCGCCAGCGAGACCCCGAGGCCGGCGGCCAGCTTGCCCAGCAGCACGGCAGTGGGGCTGCTCTGCGCGCGCTCGACCTTGGAGATCATCGCCTTGCTCACGCCCGACAACCCGGCCAGGTCCGCGAGGCTGAGCCCCTGCGCCTGGCGCAGCGCCAGCAGCCGGGTGGCGATGAGCGCATCGATGTGGCCATCGGCCGGCGCCGGCGAGGGGGTGGAAGGTGAAGTGTTTCCCATATGAGATTATTATTCTCTTATATTGAACGACAGAGAAACACCATGCGTCTCATCGCCTGCACCGAAGAAGCCCATTCAGGCGCCATCCTCGCGATCCTGAACGAGGCCATCGTCAACTCCACCGCGCTGTACGACTACAAGCCGCGCACGCCCGAGAACATGGTGACGTGGTTCGCCGCCAAGCGCGCCGGCGGCTTTCCCGTGGTCGGTGCGGTCGACGACAACGGCAAGCTGCTGGGCTTCGCAAGCTACGGCACCTTCCGCGCCTTTCCGGCCTACAAGTACACGGTCGAGCACTCGGTGTACGTCGATGCCGCGCACCGCGGCGAGGGCCTGGGTCGCACGCTGATGGAGGCGATCGTGGCCGAGGCGATCGCGCGCGAGGTGCATGTGATGGTCGGCGCCATCGACGCGTCGAACGCCGGCAGCATCGCGCTGCACGAGCGCCTGGGCTTCACGCATGCAGGCACCGTGCGGCAGGCCGGCTTCAAGTTCGGCCGCTGGCTCGACGTGGCGTTCTACCAGCGCATCCTGGCGACGCCGCTGAACCCGGTCGACGGCTAGCGGGGGCTCAGGCCGGCGTCTCGGCGCTGGCCCGGTCGAGCATGTCGATGGTGCCCGCGTCCAGCTTGAGCTGCGTGGCCACCACGAGTTCTTCGAGCTGCGCCAGCGAGGTGGCGCTGGCGATCGGCGCCGTCACGCCGGGCCGTGCGATCTGCCACGCAATGGCGACCTGGCCGGGCTTGGCGTTGTACTGCTGGGCCACCTTGTCGAGCGCATCGAGGATGCGCAGGCCGCGCGGGTTCAGGTACTTCTTGGTGGTGTTGGCACCGCGTGCGCTCTTGGCCGCATCGGCCTCGGTGCGGTACTTGCCGGTGAGAAAGCCCGCCGCCAGCGCGTAGAAGTTGATCACGCCCACTTCGCGCTTGAGGCACAGCGGCTCCAGGGCGTCTTCGAACACCGCGCGGTCGTACAGGTTGTACAGCGGCTGCAGGCTCTCGTAGCGCGCGATGCCCAGGCGCTCCGACACATCGAGCGCCTCGGCCAGCCGCGGCGCCGTGTAGTTCGAGGCGCCGATGGCGCGCACCTTGCCCTCCTTGATGAGCGCGTCGAAGGTGCCCAGCGTGTCTTCGAGCGGCGTGTTGGCATCGTCGTCGTGCGACTGGTACAGGTCGATGTAGTCGGTCTGCAGGCGCTTGAGCGACGCCTCGACGGCCTCGCGGATGTACTTGGGCGACAGGCCCAACTTGCCTTCGCCCATCGGCTTGCCGACCTTGGTGGCGAGCACCAAGCGGTTGCGCTTGCCGCTGTGCTTGAGCCACTTGCCGATGATCGTTTCCGACTCGCCGCCCACATGGCCCGGCACCCAGGCCGAGTAGACGTCAGCGGTGTCGACGAAGTTGAAGCCGGCGTCGAGCCAGGCGTCGAGCAGCTTGAACGAGGCCGCCTCGTCGACGGTCCAGCCGAACACGTTGCCACCGAAGGCGAGGGGAGACACCCGAAGGCTGGAACGGCCGAGCGGACGAAGTTGCGACATGGCAGAGGGCTCCTGAAAGAAAAAGTATGCAGAAAGGGAAAAGGCTCAAACGAAGCCTACCGCGCCCAGCGCCGCGCCGCAGCCCAGCAGCCACAGCAGGTGGATGCGCGTGCGCCAGACCACCAGCGCGGCCACGCCGCTGAGCAGCCACAGGTGCCAGGCCGGCACGCCGCTCGACTGGTTGCCGCCGGCCAGCACCCAGCCGGTGGCGATGAGCAGCCCGACCACCACCGGCGCCATGCCCTGCTTGAAGGCGCGCACCTCGCGGCGCGTGCGGTTGCGGTGGCCCCAGCGCGTGGCGACGTAGGTGAGGGTGGTGCTCGGCAGCATGATGCCGACCATGGTGACCATCAGGCCGAAGAAGCCTAGCAGCCAGGCCATGGGCCCGGCGCCGATGCCGCCGCCCGCGTTGAGTCCGACGTTCCAGCCCATCAGCGCGACGAACAGCACGTTGGGCCCCGGCGCGGCCTGGGCGATGGCGACCGAGGAGGTGAACTGCGCCTCGGTGAGCCAGCCGTGCTGCGCCACGAGGTAGCGGTGCATGTCGGGCACCGTGGTGATCGCGCCGCTGATCGACAGCAGCGACAGCAGCAGGTACTGGCCGAAGAGGGCCAGCCAGTCGTGCCATTGCATCGCGATGGTCATGGGGAAATCTTCTTCCAGGTCCACACGCAGGCCACGCCGCCCACCGCGAGCAGCACCCACCCCAGCGGAATCTTCAACAGCGCGATGGCCGCGAACACCAGCGCCACGAACGCCAGGCAGGTCGCAAAGCCCAGCGGATGCTTGCGCAGCTGCGGGATCAGCTTGATGCCCGTGGCCGCGATGAGCCCGCCCGACACCGCGCCCATGCCGCGCAGCGCGGCCGCCACCTGCGGGTTGGCGGCGTAGTGCGCGTAGAGCACGGCCAGCGCGAGGATCACGAACAGCGGCACGGTGAGCATGCCCGCCACCGCGGCCACGGCGCCGCGCAGGCCGAAGTAGCGGTCGCCGATCATCAGCGCGAGGTTGATCACGTTCGGCCCCGGCATCACCTGGGCCACGGCCCAGTCCTCGAGGAACTGGTCGGGCGTGAGCCATTTCTTCTTCTCGACCATCTCGCGCTGGACGATGGCGAGGACGCCGCCGAAGCCCTGCAGCGCGAGCCAGGTGAACGAAACAAAAAGGTCGCGTGGCGACGCGGGCTGCGGGTGGTCGGGCGGCGATGCCGCGGCGGGGGCGGACGGATGCATGTGGAACGATTATCGTAGGCGCACTGCTTCACCGGGACCCGACGCCATGCTCATTCGACTTCGCGCACTCTTCGATCTCTGCCGGCGCGCTTTCGCTTCCTGGTCCAACGACTACGCCCCGAGCATGGGCGCGGCGCTGGCCTACTACACGGTGTTCTCGATCGCGCCGCTGCTGCTGATCGTGATCGCGGTGGCCGGCCTGGTGTTCGGGCAGGAGGCCGCGCGCGGCGAAATTTTTGCGCAGCTCTCGGGCCTGATGGGCGAGCAGGGCGCGGCGGCGGTGCAGGGCATGTTGCAGGCGGTCAACAAGCCGACCGAGGGCATCGTGGCCACGGTGGTCGGCATCGCGCTACTGATCGTGGGCGCGACCACCGTCTTCGGCGAGCTGCAGGACGCGCTCGACCGCATCTGGCGCGCCCCCGCGCGCACCCGCAACAAGGGCGTCTTCAACATGCTGCGCGTGCGACTGCTGTCGTTCAGCATGATCATGGGCATCGGCTTCCTGCTGATGGTGTCGCTGGTGGCGAGCGCGGCGCTGGCCGCGCTGGGCAAGTGGTGGTCGCCGATGTTCGGTGCCTGGGCCACGCTGGCGCAGGTGGTGAACTTCGTCTTCAGCTTCGCGATGGTCACGGTGATCTTCGCGATGATCTACAAGATCATGCCGCGCGCCAAGGTGCAGTGGCGCGACGTGTGGGTGGGCGCGGCGGTGACGGCGCTGCTGTTCACGGTGGGCAAGCACCTCATCGGCCTGTACATCGGCAAGAGCAGCGTGGCCTCGGGCTACGGCGCGGCCGGCTCGCTGGTGGTGGTGCTGGTGTGGGTGTACTACTCGGCGCAGATCTTCCTGCTGGGCGCCGAGTTCACCTGGGTCTATGCGCGCACCTACGGCTCGATGAAGGACGCCATCGGCGAGCCGGCGGGGCAGGCGTCGCCGACGCGCGACGTGCCGTTGCCCGCGCACGTCGACACGGCCTAACCGGCGAAGCCGCCTTCGTCGAGAAACTTCTGCTCCTCTGGCGTGGAGGTGCGCCCGAGCATCCGGTTGCGGTGCGGAAAGCGCCCGAAGCGCGCCACGATGTCGCGGTGCAGCACGGCAAAGTGCTGCGTGCTGGCGTCCTGCGTGGCGTTGAGTTCGACCGAGCGTTCCTGCTCGGCCAGCACCTCCGAGTGCATGAAGGGCAGGTAGAAAAAGCGCTGCATCAGCGCCTCGGCCTGCCGGTCGAAGCCGGCCTCGACGGCGCGGCGCGCCACGGCCAGCGCGAGGCCGTCGGTGGCGAGCATGTGCGGGTTCTGGCGCCAGGCGTTGCGCGGGAACTGGTCTAGCAGCACCAGCAAGGCCAACGCGCCTTCGGCGGTGTCGGCCCAGTGGTCGAGCCGGCCACTGGCCGCGGCCTGGTGGGCGGCGGCCAGCCGGTCGATGCAGGCGGCATCGAAGGCATCGCTTTTCGCGAACCAGCGCTCGGGTCCGGCATCGCGCCAGAAGGCGACCACGTCGTGTGCGGAAGGGAGTTTGTCGTCGGAAATCATCGTTGCATTCTCTTGCACAGGCGTGCGAAGAAGGGGTGCTGGCCGACAAGGCCGCAGGCGTCGTCTGCCTATGCTGAATGCTTTCATCCACAGGAGACCCCGACCATGAACAACACTCGCACACTCTGGCGCAGCACCCTCGTCGCGGGCCTGGCCGCCGTCGCACTGGCCGGCTGCGGAATGATGTCGAAGTCGAACGTCGCGAGCTTCAGCGGCGCGATGAACGCGGCCAGCCAGGTGCCGCCCAACATGACGCGCGGCAGCGGAATGGCCGAGGCCTGGCTCAACCGCGACACCAACGTGCTCAAGTACAAGATCACCTACGAAGGCCTGAGCGGCCCGGCCACGGCGGCCCACTTCCACGGGCCCGCCGCCGCGGGCGCGAATGCCGGCGTGGTGCTGCCCTTCGCGAGTCCGGCCAGCCCGATCGAGGGCCAGGCCACGCTCACGCCGGCGCAGGCGGCCGATCTCGTGGCCGGCAAGTGGTACGCCAACATCCACACGGCCGCCAACCCGGGCGGCGAGATCCGCGGGCAGATGCTGCCGAAGATGTGAGATTCGTCCGGGCCGAAGCCGCGAAAAGGCCCCTGGTCAGGTGGCTGTCGCGGGGCTGGTGTCCAATGACCGCATGACGACGACACCCAAGAAAAAGCCTCGCGCCGCCACCGCTGCTTCCTCTTCTTCATCCTCAGCTTCTCACGCCGCACCACCCCATCCGTTCATCGCCCGCCGCGAAGGCATGCGCACCGCCCGCAAGGCGCTGGTGCTGCAGGGCGGCGGTGCGCTCGGCGCCTACCAGGCGGGTGTGTACGCCGCGCTCAGCGAGACCGACCTGCAGCCGCACTGGATCGCGGGCGTGTCGATCGGCGCCATCAACGCCGCGCTCATCGCCGGCAACGCGCCCGCGCAGCGGGTCGACCGGCTGCGCGAGTTCTGGCACCTGGTGTCTTCGGGGCCGGCGCAGCGCCTGCCGTCGTGGCTGGGCGATCGCGCCACGCAGAACCAGTGGAGCGCCACCATGGCCTCGCTGGTCGGCATTCCGGGTTTCTTCGAGCCGCGCTACTCGCCGGCCCTGCTGCTGGGCGGTGCTGCGCCGCTCCTGAGCTACTACGACACCTCGCCGCTGAAGGCCACGCTGGAGCGGCTCATCGACTTCGACCGCATCAACGCCTGCGAGGCGCGCTTCAGCGTCGGTGCCGTCAACGTGCGCACCGGCAACTCGGTGTACTTCGACAACTCGCGACAGCGCATCGGCCCCGAGCACATCATGGCCAGCGGCGCGCTGCCGCCGGGCTTTGCGCCGGTGCACATCGACGGCGACGACTACTGGGACGGCGGCATTGTCTCGAACACGCCGCTGCAGTACGTGCTCGACACGCACCCGCGTTCCGAGGCACTGGTGGTGCTGCAGGTCGACCTGTTCAACGCGCGCGGCGAGATGCCGCACACGCTGTCGGGCGTGATGGAGCGCCAGAAGGACATCACCTATTCGAGCCGCACGCGCCTGAACACCGACGCGCTGGCGGCCAACATGAACCTGCAGCAGGCCATTGCCGACCTGATCGCCAAGCTGCCGCCCGGCCTGCGCAACGACCCGAGCGTGGTCGAGGTGCAGGCGCAGCTCACGCACGAGCCGATCGACATCTTTCACCTGATCTACCGCGACAAGACGTACGAGCTCGAGTCGAAGGACTACGAGTTCTCGCGTGCCGCGGTCGAGGAGCATTGGGAATCGGGCGTGCGCGACATGGGCAAGACGCTCGCGCACCCCGAGACGCTGCGCGCCGACGCCACGGTGAACGGCGTGACCACCTTCGACCTCGGCGAGCCGGGCACCGGGCGCATCAAGCGGCCGGGGCTGTCGCGCTGAGGGAAGACAGCCGGGCGCGTGCCCGGTTCTTGCTCGCTTTTTTCCTATCCACCACTTCCAAGGACGCTTCACCATGCAACTCAAGGACAAGGTCGCCTACATCACCGGCTCGGCCAGCGGCATCGGCAAGGAAATCGCCATCCTGTTCGCGCAGGAAGGCGCCAAGATCATCATTGCCGACCTCAACAAGGAAGCGGCCGACGCCACCGCCGCCGAGCTGAAGGCCACGGGCGCGCAGGCCATCGGCGTGGGCGTCGACGTGACGAACGAAGACCAGGTCAACGCCTCGGTGGAAGAGGGCGCGAAGGCCTTCGGCGGCATCGACATCCTCATCAGCAACGCCGGCATCCAGATCGTGCATCCGGTCGACGAGTTCAGCTTTGCCGACTGGAAGAAGATGCTCGCCATTCACCTGGACGGTGCGTTCCTCACCACCAAGGCCTGCCTGAAGCACATGTACGCGCAAGGCCGCGGCGGCAGCGTGATCTACATGGGCTCGGTGCACTCCAAGGAAGCGTCGCTGCTGAAGGCGCCGTACGTCACGGCCAAGCACGGCCTCATCGGGCTGGCCAAGACGGTCGCCAAGGAAGGTGCCAAGCATGGCGTGCGCGCCAACGTGATCTGCCCGGGCTTCGTGCGCACGCCACTGGTCGAGAAGCAGATTCCCGAACAGGCGAAGACGCTGGGCATCACCGAGGAGCAGGTCATCAAGAACGTGATGCTCAAGGAAACGGTGGATGGCGAGTTCACCACCACGGACGATGTGGCGCGCGTGGCGCTGCTGTTCGCGGCTTTCCCGACGAATGCGTTGACCGGCCAGTCACTGGTGGTGAGCCACGGCTGGTACATGCAGTAAGCGCTACAGCTTCAGCTCCCACGTCTCGCCCACCTGCGGCTGGCCGTAGCCCTCGTGCGGCTCCGAGTGCGTGAGCTGGAAGCCGCGCTTGGCGTAGATGCTGCGCGCGGCCGTGAGGCAGCTGTTGGTCCACAGCGTCATCTTCTTGTAGCCCTTGCGGCGCGCGAAGGCGATGCACTCGTCCACGAGGCGTCCGCCCAGGCCCAGCCCGCGCGCGGCCGGCGTGAGGATCAGCATGCGCAGCTGCGCCACGGTGGCCGACTTGCGCACCACGAAGATCGCGCCGACGCGCTCGCCGTTGAGCTCGGCGATCCAGCAACGCTCCCATTCGGGCTGGAACTTGAGCAGGAACTCGCCCGCGATGCCCGCCACGAGCGCTTCGAAGCGGTGGTCCCAGCCGTATTCGCGCGCGTACAGCTCGCCGTGCTGCTGCACCACCCAGCCGATGTCGCCCGGCGCCGGGTCGCGCAGCACGGCGGCCTGGGGCCGGGCCGGCGATGCGGCCGGTTCGAGCAGCGACTGCACCGTGTCCATGGCCTGCACCAGCTGGTTTTGTTGCGCAGGCGGCAGCGCGGCGAGCAGGGCGGCGGCCTCGTCGCGCGATTTCTGTTGCAGCGGCGCAAACGCGGCATGGCCGGACTCGGTCAGGCGCAGCACGCTCTGGCGGGCGTCGCGCGGGTGCGGCTCGCGCGTGAGCCAGCCGTGGGTTTCGAAGCGGCGCAGGATGCGGCTGAGGTAGCCGGCGTCGAAGCCCAGGTCGCGCCCGATCTCGCTGGCGACGGGGGTTTCGCGGTGCGCCAGCTCGTAGAGCACGCGCACGTCGGTCAGCGACAGGTCGCTGCCCAGGTAGGGGTCGAGGGCGCCGATGCGGCGCGTGTAGAAGCGGTTGAACCGGCGGATGGCCTTGACGGCGGACGGGTCGACGGAGGGTGTTGGCGTGGGCATGGTTGCCATTGTCATTCGAATTGATTGACTTTGGCAATTAAATAAGGGCCCTCTCATTCCGGGGCAAGGGATCTTCAGGGCGACAGAAATGCTGGAAAACCCTAAAATCGAGGGTTGCCCACACAGGCGGCGCCCCGGCGCTGTCCGCTCCCACCGATGAACGCCCCCGTCGACGTCTCCTTTTTTGCGCGTGCCGCCAAGCCGCTGACCAGCTACCGCAAGTACTGGGCGGCCCGTTTCGGCACGGCCAAGTTCCTGCCGACCTCGCGCAAGGAGATGGACGCGCTCGGCTGGGACAGCTGCGACATCATCGTGGTCACGGGCGACGCCTACGTCGACCACCCCAGCTTCGGCATGTCGGTCATCGGCCGCATGCTCGAGGCGCAGGGCTTTCGCGTGGGCATCATCGCGCAGCCCGATTGGCAAAGCGCCGAGCCCTTCAAGGTGCTCGGCAAACCGAACCTGTTCTTCGGCGTCACGGCCGGCAACATGGATTCGATGATCAACCGCTACACGGCGGACCGGAAGATCCGCAGCGACGACGCCTACACCCCCGGCGACGTCGGCGGCTCGCGCCCCGACCGCGCGGCCATCGTGTATTCGCAGCGCTGCAAGGAAGCCTGGAACGACGTGCCGATCATCCTGGGCGGCATCGAAGGCTCGCTGCGCCGCATCGCGCACTACGACTACTGGTCGGACAAGGTGCGCCGCTCCATCGTCGTCGACGCCAAGTGCGACCTGCTGCTGTACGGCAACGCCGAGCGCGCCATCGTCGAGATCGCGCACCGCCTGGCCGCCAAGGAGCCGGTGCAGCAGATCACCGACGTGCGCGGCACCGCCTATGTGCGCCGCGAAACGCCCGAGGCCTGGTTCGAGATCAACTCCACCAGCGTCGACGAACCCGGTCGCGTCGAGGCGCACGTCAACCCCTACCTGATGGTGTCCGACCAGGCCAAGGCCAACGGCGCCACCTGCGCGAAGGAAGACGAGGCGCAAGCCGTCGCCAAGGCCGCCGAAGCCGCGGGCTCCGCCGCCGGTTCGGTCGTCAACCCCGCCATCAAGCCGCTGAACTTCGTGCCCAACCCGGCACTGCTAGGCCGCGGCAAGATCGCCGTGCCGCCGCGCGACCGCTCGGTGATCCGCCTGCCTTCGTACGAGCAGGTACGCAGCGACCCGGTGCTCTACGCCCACGCCAACCGCGTGCTGCACCTCGAAACCAACCCCGGCAACGCCCGCGCACTCGTGCAGGCGCACGGCGAGGGCGCCACGGCGCGCGACGTGTGGATCAACCCGCCGCCCATTCCGCTCACCACGGCCGAGATGGACCATGTGTTCGACCTGCCGTACGCGCGCAGCCCGCATCCGCGTTACGCCGACGAGAACGGCAGCCACGACGGCGCGACCAAGATCCCCGCGTGGGAAATGATCCGCTTCAGCGTGAACATCATGCGCGGCTGCTTCGGCGGCTGCACCTTCTGCTCGATCACCGAGCACGAGGGCCGCATCATCCAGAGCCGTTCGGAAGACTCGATCATCAAGGAGGTCGAGGCCATCCGCGATTCGGTCAGCGGCTTCACCGGCACCATCTCCGACCTGGGCGGCCCCACGGCCAACATGTACCGCCTGGGCTGCAAGAGCCCCGCGATCGAGGCGGCGTGCCGCAAGCCCAGCTGCGTGTACCCGGGCATCTGCCCGAACCTGGGCACCAACCACGACCCGCTCATCAAGATCTACCGCCGCGCGCGGGCGCTCAAGGGCATCAAGAAGATCCTCATCGGTTCCGGCCTGCGCTACGACCTGGCCGTCCAGTCGCCCGAGTACGTGAAGGAGCTGGTGCAGCACCACGTCGGCGGCTACCTGAAGATCGCGCCCGAGCACACCGAGCAGGGCCCGCTCACCAAGATGATGAAGCCCGGCATCGGCAGCTACGACAAGTTCAAGCAGATGTTCGAGAAGTACTCGGCCGAGGCGGGCAAGAAGCAGTACCTCATCCCGTACTTCATCGCCGCGCACCCGGGCACGAGTGACGAGGACATGATGAACCTCGCGATCTGGCTCAAGAAGAACGGCTTCCGCGCCGACCAGGTGCAAACGTTCTACCCGAGCCCGATGGCCACGGCGACGACGATGTACCACACCAACAAGAACCCGCTGCGCAAGATCACGCGCGAGAGCGAGACGGTGGACATCGTGCGCGGCGACAAGCGCCGCCGCCTGCACAAGGCCTTCCTGCGCTACCACGACGCCAACAACTGGCCGCTGCTGCGCGAGGCGCTGAAGAGCATGGGCCGCGCCGACCTCATCGGCAACGGCAAGCACCACCTGATCCCGACGTGGCAGCCGCTGACCGATGGCGGCTACACGAGCGCGCGACGCAAGAACTCGACCTCCGCGCCGGTGGCCGCCAAGGCCGCGGCGCCGGTCAGGCTGGCGCCGGTGAAGCCCTCCAAGGGCCGCATCCTCACGCAGCACACGGGCCTGCCGCCGCGCGACAACGGCAGCGGTAGCAAGCCGCTCAACAAGCCTTCACGCAAGGTGCGTTGAGGCCTGGTCGAAGACGCGGTCAGCCGACGGCCGCGTGCTTCGACAGCCAGAACACCCACGCCCCCAGCGCCGCGCAATGCAGCGCGACCGTGATGTAGAACCTCCACAGGAAACTCGCCTTGCTCGACTTGTGCCGCAGCAGCTGCTGCGCGCACCAAGCGCCCGGCCAGCCGCCCGCGAGCGCGAGCAGGTGCAGCGTGCTTTCCTGCGTGCGCCAGCGCCCGGCCTGCGCCGCGCTCTTGTCGAAGGCATAGATCCCGAAGGTGAGCAGGCTCAGCCCCGCGACGACCACCAGCGCGAGCAGCGGCAGGCGACCGAGCCAGACGGCGGCGCCCATGCCCAGCGCGTAGACCCCGATCAGCCACGCGCCCCACGGCGTGCCAGCTGTGCTGCGATCCGAAGACCGGCGCGGCTGCGGGCGTGATGCTGCCCGGGATGCGGCACCCGCCGAGGACGCAGCCGCCTCCACGGCCATCGCCCGCGGCCCCTTGCCGCCCACATGGATCTCTTCGAAGCGCACCGCCATGCCGACCTGCGGCTTCAGCTGACGGTCGCGAAAGTCGCGCAGGTGCACGAAGACGTCGGCCGACACCTCCGGGCTGCGGATGAAACCGAAGCCGCGCTCGGCCTCCCAGCGAACGAGTCGACCTTGGCGCTTCATGGCATGCAGTGAGAAAGGGCAGGGCACATGCCGGTGATTCTCTCTTGTGGGCACGCGGCGCCGCTCCTATCATCGACCGCTCATGCACCTGCATCACTCTCCCCCTTCGTCGACCTGCCGCTGACGTTCGCGCGCGCTTCGCGCCGCGCCCGTCAGGCCCGCAAGTGGTCGCTGCCGTCCGCCTTCTTCCGCTGAATGAAGAACGCCGGGCGGTGGCCGGATGGTCATGCCCGCCCCCGGCAATGCGTCGACGCGACGCCGAGGCGACGGGCCTCACGGAGAGTTTCAACATGAATGCAAGAACAACGGCCGCCCTGGCCTGGGGCGGCGTGCTGCTGGCCGGCGTGCTCTGGGGCGGCGGCGCCCTGGTGGCGCAATTCCTGATCGACGGCGGCATCGCGCCGCACAGCCTGTCGCTGGCGCGCTTCGCGCTGGGCATGCCGCTGCTGTGGTGGCTGCACTGGCAGGCGACGCGGCGTTCGCCGGTTGCCGATGCCGCGTGGCACCATCTGACGCGCCGCGAGCAGGGCCACGTCGTCGGCACCGGCGCCGCGATGGCGCTGAACGTGAGCTGCTGGTTCGCCGGCATCGCGCACCTGGGTGCCGCGTTGCCGACGGTGATCTCGATCTGCTGCGCGCCGCTGATCGTGGCCTGCGTGTCGGTGCTGCGCGGCTACGAACCCTTCGGTGCGCGCCTGCTCGGCGGCCTCGTGCTGGCGCTGGCGGGCGTGCTGCTGCTGGTGATGCCGGCCGAGGGCTGGGGCGCCTTGCCGACGGGTTACGGCGCAGGGTTGGCGTGGTCCTTCGGCTCGGCCGTCTGCTATGCGCTGGTGGTGCTGGGCAACGCGCGCATGCCGGCGCGGGTGCCGGCCGTCACCGCGTCCGCCTGGGGCATGAGCGCCGCGGCGCTGTGCATGCTCGGCGTCGCCGTTGCGAACGGCATCACCTGGCCCGAGGGCACGGCGCAATGGACGGGCGCGGCCTACACCGGCGTGGCCACCACCTCGGTTGCCTACCTGGCCTTCGCCTGGGGTGCGCGTCGGCTCTCGCCGACGGCGGCGGTGGTCGGCACGCTGGTCGAGCCCTTGGTGGCCGCGTGGCTCGCGGCGCTGTGGCTCGCCCAGCCGATGGCGCCGCGCCAATGGCTGGGCGCGGCGCTGCTGGCGGGGGCGATGCTGCTGCTGGTGCGGCGGAACCGGGGTATCGTGTAGCCCCATGATGAGCCGTTCGCCCCCCTTGCCGGTTTCGCGGAAACGCATCCTGGCGGTGGCCGCCTGCTGCGGCGTGTCGCTGCTGGCGCAGGTGGCGGCCCCCGAGGCCTCCGCGCCCGCGGGTGCCCAGGCCCTGCGCGCCGAGCACCAGAAGCTCAGCGACAAGCTCGACCAGAGCCGCTTCGGGCGTCCCGTGCAACTCGATTCCACCGAGACGCCCGGCGGCCTCGAGGGCGACATCTACGCCGTGGTCGAGCACCCGCTGTCGAAGGTCAGCGCGGCACTCAAGGGCTCGGACCACTGGTGCGAACTGCTCACGCTGCACATCAACAACCGGCGCTGCCGCATCAGCACCTCGCCGCAGGGCAAGGAGACGCTCACGCTGTTCGTGGTGCGCCGCTACGACAAGCCGGTCGACCAGGCCTTCGAGCTGCCTTTTGCCTACCGCGTGGCCAGCGCTACGCCCGAGCACCTGCAGGTCGAGATGTCGGCCGACACCGGCCCGTTCGGCACCAGCAACTACCGCGTGCGGCTCGAGGCGGTGGCGCTCGACGAGCGCAAGACCTTCCTGCACTTCAGCTACGGCTACAACCACAACACGATGGTGCGGCTGGCCACGCAGGCCTACCTCGCCACCTTCGGCAGTTCCAAGGTGGGCTTCACCGTGGTGGGCAAGGGCGCCGACGGCCAGCCCGAGTACATCCGTGGCCTGCGCGGGCTGGTGGAGCGCAATGCGATGCGCTACTTCCTCACGCTCGACGCCTACCTGGCCACCGGGGCCAACGACCCGGCCGAGCGCCGGCAGCGCTACTGGTTCGCGGCGGCCGAGCGCTACCCGCGCCAGCTGCACGAGGTCGACCTCGACACCTACCTCGCGGTGAAGCGCGAAGACCGCCAGCGCGACGGCAGCGGTCGCTGAGAAGGCGCTAAAAGCGCGCCGACCACCGCAACCTTTCGGTTGCAGTTTCACGGGCTTGTCATCTGCCTCGGCATTAATCGCCGGGGCTTGCGCCTTTGCGCGGGCGCATCACAAGGACAACAAGCAATGCGCAAGACAACAAGAGGATCGAGGATGGGATGGCTGGCGCTCGTGGGCGCTGGCGCGGTGCTGACCGCCTGTGGCGGCGGCAACGGCGGCGGGGGCGGCTGGTCGTTCCCTGTGGGCGGCGGCACCACCAATCCGCCCGCTGCGCAGTCGAAGACCGGCACCTTCCTCGATGCCGCGGTGGAAGGCCTCGACTACGTGGCCGGCAGCGCCCCCAAGGCCGCCACCAACGCCAAGGGCGAGTTCATCTGCAAGGACGGCGAGACCGTCACCTTCAGCGCCGGCGCGCTGGCCCTGGGCAGCGCCGCGTGCGGCGAAGCGATCACGCCGCTCACCCTGGCTGGCGGCAGCGACGTGAAGGCCGATGCCGTGGTCAACCGCCTGCTCGCGCTGCAGAGCTTCGACGAGGACCGTGACCCCGCCAACGGCATCCGCCTGACGCCCGCGCTCAAGGCCGCGCTGACGGCCGGCGCGCTCGATTTCAACGCCGGGCCCGAGGCCTTCCACACCGCGCTCAACGCAGTGCTGGCCGCGTTGCCCGCTCCCTACAATGCCCGCATGGTCGACTCGAACCGCCGCATGCTGGCCCGCGAACACTTCGAGGACACGCTGGCCTCGCGCCTGGCCGCACCGGTCACCGAAGCGTCGACGCAGACCAATCAGCTCGGCGCCATCGGCATCGCCGTCACGCGCTACCAGCTGCAGGCCGACACCCGCTTCCACGTGCCCTACGAGGGCGACAGCGCGGACATCAAGGCCGACTTTCCGCAGGGCTTCCTGCCGGCCTACGGCTCGGGCCTGGCGTTCAAGGGCAAGGCCGACGACGGCGCGCTCGAGTTCTACGCCATCACCGACCGCGGCCCGAACGGCGACGGTCCGACCGCGCCCGTGCCCGGTGGCGGCGACGGTGTCACCAGCATCAGCAAGGTGTTCCCGGCGCCATCGTTCGCGCCGAGCTTCGGCATCGTGCGCGTGGGCAAGACCGGCGCGGTGCTCAGCACCAGCGTGCCGCTCAAGCGCGACGCCAACACCAAGATCACCGGCCTGCCGCCGCGCTCGGGCGTGGGCTCGACCGGCGAGACCCCGCTGAACGACCAGTACAAGTTCGACGAGGCCAAGGCCGGCTACGACGCCAACGGCCTCGACCCCGAGACCCTGGTGCTCGACAAGGCGCGCAACGTGCTGTGGACCAGCGACGAGTACGGCCCCTTCATCGCGCGCCTGAACATCGCCAGCGGCGTGGTCGAGAAGAAGTACGCGCCCGGCCCCGGCGCCACCGACCTGCCGGCCGTGCTGGCCCAGCGCCGCCCCAACCGCGGCATGGAAGGCCTGACGCTCGACGCGGCCAGCGGCGTGCTGCACGGCTTCCTGCAAAGCCCGATCGACCCGCGCGACGCCAACGGCAAGTCGATCAAGGCCAAGCCGCCGGGCGGCAGCAACACCGACGTGCGCCACATCGCCAAGTTCACGCGCTGGCTCGCGTTCGATCCGGCCACCGAGACCTCGAAGCTCTACGCCTACCCGATCGACGGCAGCCAGTACGACAAGGACCGCACCGGCAACGCCAAGCTCGGCGACATGGTGAGCCTGGGCAACGGCCGCTTCATCGTCATCGAGCAGGGCGCGCGCAAGGGCGACGGCAAGGTGTTCAACAAGCTGATGCTGGTGGAGCTGCCGGCCAACGCGACGAACATCGCCGCCCCGGAGTTCAACCACAACCTCGAGATCAGCAGCATCACGCAGGCCCCCTCGAATGGCGTCGACTATTCGACCGTGGTGACGATGCGCAAGACCGAGCTGCTCGACCTCAACGTGCTGGGCTGGCTGGCCGAGAAGGCCGAGGGCCTGACCATCGTCGACGACCAGACCCTGGCGTTGGTGAACGACAACGACTTCGGCTTGGGCACCGTGCTGCTCGCCGCCGATGGCACCCGCCTGGCCGGCAGCGTGGAAGAGTGCACGGCCGCCGTCGACGGCCAGCTCAGCGGCTGCCCCGCGGGCGCAACCCGGGCGCGCATCACGCGCGGCTCCGACCTGGAGCGGCCGACGCGCATCTGGCTCATCAAGCTCGATCGCAAGCTGAGCGAACTGCGCCTGCCGGCGTCCTGAGCGCCATCCGTCAGTCGGCCAGCGTGAGCAGCGGCACGTCGCGCTCACGGCCCATGGCCTCCAACTCGGCGCGTGTGCGCGTCGCGAGCCAGGCGGCCAGTGCCGCGTGCGTGGCCGGCGCCATCATGTCCGGCGGCGCCACGCCAGCCACGTCGCACAGGCGCGCGGCGAAATGCGGCTCCAGCGCCGCCACCGCCACGCGGCCGTCGGCGCAGGGGTAGACGCGGTAGCCGGCGTGCGCGCCGCCCACCGCGCCGTCGGGCTTTGTCAGCCCCCAGGTGCGGGGCAGGGCGAGCCAGTCGGCCGAGGCGTTCAGCGCCACCTCGAGGTACACGCTGCCGCGCTGGCGCGTCTGTTGCAGCACGGCCTTCAGCACCGCCTCGCTCGCGAGCAGCGCGCCGCCCATGTCGGCGTACAGCGTGGGTGGCAGCGCCGTGCCGGTGACGAGGCCGCTCTCGGCGAGGTAGGTCAGGTCGTGGCCCGGCTCCTCGGCGCGCTCGCCCGGCGCGCCGACGATGGCGACCTGCGACAGCGCCGGATGCCGCGCCTGCAGCGAGGCCCAGTCGAGCTTCAGCTTCTGCAGCGCCGACGGGCGGAACGAGGTCAGCAGCACGTCGGTGCGGGCCAGCTCGGCGTGCAGCTGCGCCTGGCCGGCCTCGGTCTTCAGGTCGACCGTGCGGACCTCGACGCCCTCGTGCAGCGCCGTGTACGCGGGCCGGTTGTACAGCCCCATCGGATCGCCGCCGGGCGGCTCCAGCTTGAGGCAGGCCGCGCCCATCGTGCGGCAGCGCAGCAGCGCGGCGGGGCCCGGCAGGTTGAGCGCCAGGCTCAGCACGCGCACGCCGTCGAGCGGCAGGAAGGAAGCATCGGAGGAACGGGGCATGGGTCGTGTGTCCGGAAGGTCCAGGGGTGAAAGGGAAGGGGGGCGCGGCCATTTTCACCCGCCGGCAGAGCCAGATTCCGCAAGCCATTGCGCCCTGGCAGTCGTAGCATGCGGCCGATGGCAGCACGCGCTCCTGCCGCTGCCGCAACGCCAAGGAGACCCCTCATGTTCGAAGCATCCCTGATGCGCGGCCAGCGCATCCTCGTCACCGGCGGCGGCACCGGCCTCGGCCGTGCCATGGCCGAGCGATTCCTGAGCCTGGGCGCCGACGTCGCCATCTGCGGCCGGCGCCAGGCGGTCTGCGAAGAAACCGCCGCCGCCTGGCGCCAGCAGTTTCCCGATCGGCGCATCGATGCCTTCGGCGTCGACATCCGCATCGCCCAGCAGGTCGACGAGATGGTCGAGAGCCTGTTCCAGAGCGGCGGGCTCACCGGCCTCGTCAACAACGCGGCGGGCAACTTCGTCTCGCCGACCGAGAACCTCTCGCCGCGCGCCTTCGACGCCGTGGCCAACATCGTGTTCCACGGCAGCTTCTATGTGACGCAGGCGGTGGGCAAGCGCTGGGTGGCGCAGGCCAAGTCGGGCGCGTGGAAGCCGGGCGATGCCTTTCGCAGCGTGATGAGCATCATCGTCACCTGGGTCGACAACGGCAGCCCGTACGTCGTGCCTTCGGCCATGAGCAAGGCGGGCATCGAGGTCATGACCAAGTCGCTCGCGGTGGAGTGGGCGCGCCACGGCATCCGCCTGAACGCGGTGGGCCCCGGCGAGATCCCGACCGAAGGCATGAGCAAGCGCCTGAACCCCGGCGAGGAACCCGGCGCGCGCAGCATCAAGACCAACCCGATGGCGCGCGTGGGCCGCATGAGCGAGCTGCAGAACCTCGCCTCCTTCCTGATGGCGCCGGGCCAGTGCGACTGGCTCACGGGCCAGAGCATCATGATGGACGGCGGCAATGCGCTGGCCACCGGCGGCAACTTCTACGAGCTGCGCGAGTGGAGCGACGCCGACTGGCTGGCCGCGCGCGAACGCATCGAGGCGCAGAACCAGAAGGACAAGGCGCAGCGCTGACGCTTACTTGCGCGGCGCCTTTGCCGCACCCACGGTGACCTGCTTGCGCACGGGGCTCGACAGCACGAGCGAGGTGGTCACCGAACCGTCGACCGCGAGTGCATCCACCACGCGCTCCAGGTCGGTCGGCTCGGCGATGGCGCAGCGCACGAAGAAACAGTCGGCGCCAGTCACGCGGTCCACCGCGAGCACCTCGGGCATGGCCTCGAAGAGCGCGAGGTAGCGCGCAATGGCCGCGTGCGTGGTGTCGATGCGGATGATGGCCTCCAGCCCCACGCCCAGCGCGCGCAGGTTCACGCGCGCACCGTAGCCTTCGATCACGCCCGCATGCTCCAGCTTGCGCACGCGCTCGCTCATCGCCGGCTGCGACAGGCCGATGCGCTTGCCGATCGCGGCCAGGCTCTGGCGCGCGTCAGTCTGCAGGGCTTCGAGGATGAGGCGGTCTTTCTTGTCGAGGGTCATGGCGTGCGGCGAAAGAAGAGGGGACCGATGATCGATCGGTAGGCGGCGCCGATTTTCGATGGGTTGCCCTTCTGCGCGCGCGGCGCAGCCGCTATGGTGGCAGTCATCTTTTTCCAGGAGACCCCATGCAACTCGTCGGCATGCTCGACTCGCCCTTCGTTCGCCGCGCCGCGATCTCGCTGCGCCTGCTCGGCCTTGGTTTCGAGCACCGCTCGATCTCGGTCTTCAGCACCTTCGAGCAGTTCCGCGCGATCAACCCGGTGGTCAAGGCCCCGACCTTGGTGTGCGACGACGGCACGGTGCTGATGGATTCGGCGCTCATCATCGACCATGCGCAAGCGGTCACCGGCCGCAGCCTGTGGCCTGCCGACCCGGCCGGTCGGCTGCGCGACCTGCGCCTCACGGGGCTCGCGCTCGCGGCCTGCGAGAAGACGGTGCAGATCGTCTACGAGCGCAACCTGCGGCCCAGTGAGAAGCAGCACCAGCCGTGGGTCGATCGCGTGCAGGGCCAGCTGAATACGGCCTATGCCGAGGTGGAGCGCGAACTGGCGGCTGCGCCGCTGGCGGCACCCGCAGAAAACACGATCACGCAGGGCGGCATTTCGGCGGCGGTGGCCTGGACCTTCACCCAATTCATCCTGCCCGACGCGGTGCGCCCGTCGGACTTTCCGCTGCTCGCCGCGTACACGGCGCAGGCCGAGCAGCTGCCGGTGTTCGTCGGCGCGCCGCTGGTCTGAACAACCGCGCTCAGGCCGCGATGTCCGCCCCGCGCTCGGCCAGCAGGCCGCGCAGCAGCGAGCGGTGGCAGCGCGACTCGTCCTCGCAGTAGCAGCCGACCGCGAGCGCGGCGGTGTGCGAGAGCGCCGCGAGCAGGTCGAGGCTGCGGCTCGCGTCGGCCTCGGCCATCTCGGCCTTGTACTTGCGCATGAAGGCGTTCCATTGCGCCGGCGTCTCGGCTTCCTGCCCCAGCTTCATCGTCTCGGCCGACGGCGCGAGGTTGGGGTACCACACGTCGTACCAGTTCTGCGAGGCGAACTCGGTCTTCGGCACGCCGCGCGGCGGGCGGCGCACGGTGCCGATGCGCAGGCCCTCGCCGGGTGCGCGCGGGGTGCCGAGGCGGACGATGCGGATGCTCATGACGGGGATCTCCTTGGGCTGTTGTTGTGATGTGTTCGACTGTCAGGTGCCGACGATACCGCCGTCGCGTCGGCGGATCGCCAGCGTGGCCGAGCGCGGGCGCGCGCTGCCGGGCGTCGCGCCGTCGGGCCAGGCGCTGTTGTGCTTCGCGTCGCCGTCGTCGCGCGACTCGCCCGGGTGCTGGATGTTGACGAACAGCGTGCGCCGGTCGGGCGTGACCACGCAGCCCGTGATCTCGCAGCCGTTGGGCCCCGTGAGGAAGCGCTGGATGCGGCCCGTGGCCGGGTCGGCGCACAGCATCTGGTTGTTGCCGAGCGCGGCGTAGGGCGGCTTGCCCATGGACTGTCCGCTCATGTCGGTCTGGATCCACAGCAGCCCGCCGCTGTCGAAGTGCAGGCCGTCTGGGCAGCCGAATGCGTCGGCGCTGTCGCTGGGGTAGCGCGTGCCGGCGCCGGGCTGCGCGGGGTCGCCTGCGAGCGCGTAGTGGTCCCAGGCAAAGGCGGTGCTCGCCGCGTCGCCGCCGTCTTCGCGCCAGCGCAGGATGCCGCCGAAGAAGTTGGGCGCGCGCGGGTTGGCGGCGTCGGCGCCGGGCTTGCCGAGGTCGCCGCGCTGCGAGTTGTTGGTGAGGGTGACGTACACCTCGCCGCTGTGCGGATGCACGGCGATCCATTCGGGGCGGTCCATCTTCGTGCCGCCGACGATGTCGCCCGCCAGCCGCGCGTGGATCAGCACTTCGGCTTGGTTGGCGAAGCCGCTGGCGGCGTCGATGCCGTGGCGGCCGTGCGCGAGTTCGAGCCAGCGCCCGCGCCCGTCGGCGTCGAAGCGCGCGACGTGCAGCGTGCCTTCGTCGAGCAGGTGCCGGTTGGCGGCGCGTGCGGCGGCATCGGTGCCGGGGCGCACGGGGTCGCGGCTCACGAACTTGTAGATGTATTCGAAGCGCGCGTCGTCGCCCATGTAGACCACCACGCGGCCGTCTTTCGCAACGGTGCAGGTCGCGCTTTCCTGCCGCTTGCGGCCGAGCGCGGTGCGCTTGACGGGCACCGATTCGGGGTCGAAGGGATCGATCTCGACCACCCAGCCGAAGCGGTGCGGCTCGTTCGGGTGGCGGCTCAGGTCGAAGCGTTCGTCGAAGCGCCAGTATTCGACCCACTGCGCGCCCGGCACCGTGCCGTAGCGGCGCTGCGCGGGTGTCGCATTTTTCGCTGCTTCTTTCGGGCCGCCGAAATAGCCGTGGAAGTTCTCCTCGCAGGTCAGGTAGGTGCCCCAGGGCGTGACGCCCATCGCGCAGTTGGCGAAGGTACCGAAGACGCCGGTGCCCGCCGGGTCGGCGGCGGTGCGCATCAGCGGCGTGCCCGCGGCGGGGCCGGCGATGCGCATCGGCGTGCGGCCATGCACGCGGCGCGCGTAGGGCGAGGGCAGCACCTGGCGCCAGCCTTCTTGTGTGCGGCGGACCTCGATCACCGACACGCCCATCGCATGCAGCGACTTGCGGACCTTCTCGGCGTTCCGGGCCTTCACGCCGTCGGTGTGCAGCAACTGCTCGTCGGTGTACTCGTGGTTCATCACGAGCAGGCCGCGTTCGCCGCGCGCATCGAGCGCGAAGAAGTGCATGCCGTCGTGGTGCATGCCCGCCTGCAGGGCCTGCTCGTCGGCGCTGTTGCCGGCGTCGGGCGCGAAGGCCGGCATGCGGCCCGCAAGGCCCGTGGGCGCGCCCCAGGGGTAGAGCATCTGCCACTCGTACTCCGGCGGCACCACCACCGCATCGCGTTGCGAAATGGGCACGCTGGTGAAGAAGCCCGACGGGCCCGTCGCGCTCGTGGAGGGCGGCAGCTGCGAGCGCACGCAGCCCTGGCCGAACAGCGCGACGACGGCGGCGGTGGCGCCCGATTGCAGGAGAAAGTGACGGCGGTCCAGAGGCATGGCGAGGCGGCGGAGGTGTTGGGTCGGCGACAGTGCGCATCATCGCCCAGCGGCCCGGTCGCGCGATACTGAGCCGATACCCCGACACCGACAGGAGACATGCAATGAGCGACCGTATCGAATGGACCCGCCACGCCGACGGCGTGGTGGAACTGCAGCTGGCGCGCGCCGACAAGATGAACGCGCTCGACCCCGCGATGTTCGACGCGCTGGTCCAGGCGGGCGAGGCGCTGCGGGGCGACAAGAACGTGCGCGCCGTCGTCATCGCGGGCCGCGGCAAGGCCTTCTGCGCGGGGCTCGACATGGCGTCGTTTGAACGCATGGGGCAGGGCGCCGCCAGCGACGTGCTGGGCGCGGCGGCCGGCGGCACCGATCTGGTCGCGCGCACGCACGGCCTCTCGAACGCCGCGCAGCAGGTGGCGATGGTGTGGCGCGAAGTGCCGGTGCCGGTCATCGCGGCCGTGCACGGCGTGGCCTTCGGCGGCGGGCTCCAGGTGGCGCTGGGCGCCGACATCCGGCTCGTGGCCGCCGACACCAGGCTGTCGGTGATGGAGATCAAGTGGGGCCTCGTACCCGACATGGCCGGCATGGTGCTGATGCGCGAACTGGCGCGCACCGACGTCGTGCGCGAACTCACCTTCACCGGCCGCATCTTCTCGGGCGAAGAGGCCGTGCGCCTGGGCCTGGCCACGCGCGTGGCCGCCGACCCGCTGGCCGAGGCGCTGCAGATGGCGCACGAGATCGCCGACAAGAGCCCCGACGCGATCCGCGCCGGCAAGCGGCTGCTGAACGCGTCGCTCGCGCACAGCGCCGCCGAACTGCTGATCGCCGAGTCGGTGGAGCAGCAGGCGCTGATCGGCAGCCCCAACCAGGTCGAGGCCGTGAAGGCCAACATCGAGCGGCGGGCGCCGCAGTTCAGCGCGTCGGCCTGAGTTTCTTCTTCTGGTTTTTTTGCGTTCCTCGCGGTGCGGACACCGCGAGGCGCAGCTGTTTGCGCGCCCGTTTCTGCCGGCCGAAGTGGCGGTCGCAACATTTCGTATGCCAAAAATCGTACACAAAGCGCGCCATCCGTGTCTTTGTGTAAGAATTAAGTAGTTGTTTTCCCGAGTAATTCGGCGGAATTGACCGCACTTTGTGTGCAGAAGGTCACGTCTTGCCGTATGCCCTCGGTCGGGAAAATGACTATCGGAGTCACACTCGAAAACAATTAATCAACTTTTGCTTTGGCTAGCGACGGCGTTCCGCATGTCGACGAATACGTTTTTTTGCAATCTCAGCGTGCCCATCCTCGTGGGCGAGGACCGCTACAAGTACGTCCCGATCGTGGGGGTGTTTCGCAGCATCCCCATCGAGCAGGTCGACGAGTGGGTGATGCACCCCGACGGCCGTCCGCGCAGCGATCGCGAACTCGCCGCCGAAGTGCTGGTCGAAATCCGCAAGCCACTCGGCACCAGCGGCCACACGGCGCCGAACGCCTTCGACGTCGCCGACATCCTGCAGCTCGATCGCGCGGCTGCCATCGTGGTGTCGACCTTTCTCGCGGCGCTGCCGCGGGTCTGAGCACCGCCTCGCGGCTTCTTCCTTTTTCTTCCCGTCTCAGCTCGCGATGGCGCCGACCGCCCAGTAGAAGGTCGGCCGCGCACCGTTGAGCAGGTGGTCGCCCACCACGCGTCCCTTGTAGATCGTCGGGTTGTGCGACGCCAGCGTGCGCGCATTGCGCCAGTGCCGGTCGAGCCGCCGGTCTTCCTGCAGCGCCGAGGCGCCGCCGATGTCGAACAGCCGCGTGCCCGCCTGCAGCACCGCGTCGACGATGCCGGCCTGCGCCTTGGCGGTGTTCAGCTCCACTTCGAACAGCAACTGCTCGGGCACGGCCTCGCCGCGCTGCAGGTGGCGATCGACCTCGCCCAGGCCGCGCGCCACCGCCTGCACCGTCGACGCGGCCACGAAGGCCGTGCTCGCGAGCTGGCCGATCACCTGCTGCACCAGCGGGTCTTCGCGCGGCGTGGCGCCGCTGCCGTGGCTGTAGACGCGCTTGCGCGGCTGCACGAAGGCCACGGCATCGCGCACGATGGCGCGTGCGATGCCCGCCAGCGTCGCCAGGTGCGTGAGCTGGAAATGCGCGGTGAGCGGCGTGGGCTGGTCGCGCACGTACAGCAGCACGTGCTCGGGCTTCACGCGCACCTGGCGAAAGCGCGTCGTGCCCGAGGCACTCAGGCGCTGGCCGAAGCCGCGCCAGTCGTCGACACGCTCGACGCCCGCGGCTTCCGCGGGCACGAGGGCGATCACGCGGTCGCTGCTGCCGTCGTCGTTCAGGCGCTGGGCCGCGACCGAGATCCAGTCGGCGTAGAGCGTGCCGGTGCTGTAGAACTTGTCGCCGTCGAGGCGCCACGTGTCGGCGCTCTGCGCGTCGCGCGTGAGCGTGGTCTGCAGCGCGCCGAGCGCGCCTTCGCCGAGCTCGGTGGTGGCGTTGCCGAAGATCACGCCGTCGGCCGCCAGGCGCATCCACGGGCCGTGCAGCGCGGGGTCGATCTCGGCGAACAGGCGCTCGATGAAGCCGAAGTGCGCGCGAAGGATCTGCGGCAGGTTGGAGTCGGCCTCGCCGAGTTCGATCAGCAGGTCGTACAGCTGCTCGACCGAGGCGCCCAGGCCGCCGTGCGCGAGCGGTACGCGCAGTGCGCCGAAGCGCGCGGCCTTGAGCCAGGCCACCGGCGCGTAGGCCAGTTCGCGGTCGTTCTCGCGCTGCGCCGCGTGCTCGGCGATGCGTGCGAAGACGGGGCGGAAGCGCTCGGCGAGTTGCTGCGAGGAGGGAGCGAGCGTGGAAGGGCGGGCGGAGGCCGTGGGCGCGGCGGGGCGCGTCGGCGTGTCGTGGATGGATGCCATGGAGAGCCGGGCGGCCCCGAGGGCGCGCCGGAAAAAGAGCGATACAGGCGTGGGACTGTGCCCGCGCCATGCCGTCGCTGGGAAATACGCTTTTCGTGTTTTCTTATGCGCGGCGGGTGGGCGGCGCCGTTGCGTCAGAACTCGCCCTTCAGCCCCACGCGCACGCCGACCGATCCGCTCGCGCCGCTGACCCCGGCGGAGAGCGCCAGCGGCATGTCCGTCGCGAGGCGGTGCACGACGCTGGCACCCATCGCGGAGTGGCCCTTGTAGTTCGCCAGCTGCGCGGCCCAGCTGGTCTTGCCCGGTGCGGACGGCATCGGCGCATCGCCCATCGCCATCGCCGCGGCCACGCCCTTGGCCGCGAAGCTGCGTGCTTCGGACACCGCGGCCGCGGTCAGCTGCTGTGCCTGCTGCAGGTTGACCGCGTCGGTGGGCAGCACGCCGGGCGCCACGTTGGCGATGCTGCGCGTCTGGCCGGTGGCGGCATTGCCCACCGACACCGAGTTGTCGCGCGTGGCCACGGAGCCTTGGCCGAGTGCGACCGAGTTCGATCCGGCGGCCAGCGTGTTGGCGCCCAGTGCCACCGCGTTGTTGCCCGTCGCGACGGCGTCGTTGCCCACGGCGGTCGTCGGATCGGCCAGCGCCTTCGCGCCCGCGCCGATCGCCACCGAGCCCGCGTAGCGCGCCTGCGCCCCGTTGCCGATCGCCGTGGTGTTGTCGCCGTTAGCGATGGCGTTGGTGCCCAGCGCCGTGGCGCCCGTGCCCGTGGCCTGCGTGCCGGTGCCGCAGGTCACATTGCCGCCGCTGAAGCTGCACAGGCCGTTGGACAGCGCCTGGTTCATGACGCCCTGCAAGGCGGCGATCTGCTGCATCGTGAAGGTGTTGGCCGTGGTCAGCGCGCCTTGCTGCACCTGCTGCAGCTGGCCGACGTTGGCGGCATCGGTGGCGGCGACGCCCGCGCGCACGTTGCTCAGCGTGGTGCCGGCGCCGCCGTTGGCGTTCAGCGCGACCTGGGCACCGCCCGCGCCGTACTGCACCGAGTTGTTCGCCACGCCCAGTGCGGTGTTGGCCGTGCCTTGCGCAGCGACGGCGGTGGCCTTGGCATCCGTGGCGCTGGCTTGCGCACCTTGCGCCGCGCCGAGGGCCGTGTTGGCGGTGCCCTGGGCCGTGGCTGCGGCCGTGGTTGCGGTGTTGGCCGTGCCCTGGGCGGCCGCCGCCGCGGCCTGCGCGGTGGCGACGCCCGCCTGCGCGGTTTGCGCGGCGCCCAGGGCGGTGTTGGCGGTACCTTGCGCCGCGCTCGCGGCGTCCCTGGCGAGGACGGCCGTGCCATTGGCCGCGGAGGCCGCGGCCTGTGCGGTGTCCGCGGCCTGCCGCACGGTGTACAGCTGGCCGCCGTTGACGGCATCGGTGCTGGTGGCGTTCACCGCGCCGGCGCTCACGTTGACCAGGCCGCGCGTCTGTCCCGTGCTGCCGAAAGACACGGTGTTGGCCGATGTGGCGACCGAGTTCGCGCCGATGGCCACACCGCCGTTCGCGCCGCTCTCGACCTTGCTGCCGGAGCCGATCGCCACGCTGCCCGTGGCCTGCGCCGCCGCACCCGAGGCGGTGTCACTCGCGCCGCCGATGGCGGTGCTGCCGTTGCCGGAGGCCTGGGCGCCCTGTTGGGTGCCCAAAGCGCTGCCGATAGCGACCGCGGCGTTGCCCGATGCCTGTGCGCCGCTGCCGCCCGATGGGGGGGGAAAGCCGCAGCAACCGCTAGCGCCGGTGCCTCCCGCGCCGAGCGCGATGGCCCCGCTGGTCGATGCCTGTGCGCCACGTCCTCCGGCGCCGCCCGTGCCGCCTGCGCTGCCCTCTCCACCGGTGCCTCCGCCTCCGATGGCCGTCGTGCCGCTTGCGGTGGCGCTGGCGCCGGCCCCTCCTGTGCCGCCGGTCCCGCCGGACGTTCCCACGCCACCATCGCCGCCCGCACCCAGCGCTGTCGCACCGTCGCCGGAGGTCGAGGCGGCACCTCCGCCGACACCGCCGAATCCACCCGACTGCACCGCGCCCACATTGCCCACGTTGCCGTGGACCAGGCCGGCCGCATGGACACTGCCGGCAACCAGCAAGGCCACGGCGGCCAAGTGCCGAAGGGCGCGGGGGCGCGGCGGTTGTCCATGGACACCGTGGATGTGGACGTGGATCGGCATGGACTCTTCCCCTGTGAAAGCAAACAAGACAAACGCGTCGAAGTGTGTCTTTTTGCCCTCGAGGGAGCCATCACCGAAAACTGGTACGAGCCCTCGCCGGGGTGCTAGATCGCCTTGACCTCGAAGTAGGCTTCGTCGGTGTCGCCCAGGTCGCGAAAGCCCACCGTGCGCGCAGCGTCGTAGGCCTTGACCCAGCGCGCGGCCAGCGCGATCTCGCGCTTGGTGAGGTCGGTGTCGCTCGACTCGCTGGCGTTCTGGAAGGCGCGCATCGCCGGCAGTACGTCGGCGCCCAGCTGCTTTTCGAGTTCGCGCCGGAAGCGTTGCTCCGCGACCCTGACCGCGTCGGCCGACGAGTGGGGGTAGTCGATCAGCTTGGCGGAAAAGGCGTCACGCGGCTCGTCCTCGGTGTCTTCGAGCGCGGCCGCAGCGGCGGCGGGCTCGTGGAAGTTGAAGAGGGGCGAGGGCGGCGTTGCCGGCCGGGGGAAGAAGAGTTCAGCTTGGGTCATGGTTCACCCAGGCGTTGGACTGGGATGCGTTCTTCGGCATGTGGATTCCTTGAGAATACTGTTTAAATGTACAGTATTGAATCCAGAATTCAAATGACAGACGGCGCGCATCTGGCGCGTGGAGCCCTCTGCTTTAATGGCGCCTTGCCGGGGAGGGCCCAGGCTGTGTCACAGAGGAAGGCGACGTGCAGATGGATTGGATGACCGTCCTGGGGACCGTCGGAGTGATCGTCCTTCAAGGGCTGTCGTTCTGGTTCCTCTACTGGCTCTGGAAGAAGCTCCGTAAGCCCAAGGCGCCCCGGGCGGGGGCTGCGCCCCTTGCAATCAAGGGCGGCGCGGTGCCCGTCGTGGCCACCTTCACCGGCCTGCGCGGACTGCCGTGGGTGGCGCTCGCGACCAACAGCCTGAACCCTGTCTTGCGCATCGAAAGCGAGCAACTCGTGTACCGCATGCTGCGCCAGCGCGAGCGGCCCTTCGCGGACATCCGCCAGGTCGATGTGCGCGAGGCCTATGGCACCTTCAACCTGATCTTCGAGTTCCACGACGCGCGCCGGACTTTCGTGGCCAATGTGGGCACGGCGGCGCGCGGGGCGCAGGCGCTGGCGCTGCTGCCCGAGAGCGTGCCGCTCTCCGCCCGTGCGCGGGAGGCGTTGCGGCCAGCGGGCGCCTAGGCCGGGGCGTGACGGGTTCGTGCGGGGCATCGGCGCGGCTGGCGTCGATGACCTGTGCACTGCGAGGCATCGCTACTACCATCGCGTCCATGCGCCTCACCTTCCTCGCCAGCCTTCTCCTGATCGCCAGCGGCATGGCCCATGCCCAGCAGGTCTATCGATGCGGCAACCAGTACAGCGGTGAGCCGTGTGGCGGCAGCGGCGGCCGCGTGGTCGACGTGTCGCCGCCGGTGCGCAACCTCGAGGCGGCCGGTGCGTCCCAGGTGTTTCTCTGCGTGAGCAACAGTGGCGGGCGTTTCTGGTCGCCGAATCACTGCCGCGAGCGGGGCGCATTGGTCGAGCGCATCGAGCCGGTCCCGGCCGGGCTGCCATGGGAGCAGCAGGTGGAGATGGCCGACCGGCAAACCCGCCAAGGCTATGCGGTCCAGCAACAGGCCGCGCAACAACGCGGTGCGACGTCACCGGGCGTGACGGGCACCAGTGGCGACACGTCGCGCTGTGCGCACTTCAACGAGCGGGTGGCCCACTACGACCGTTTGGCGCGGCAACCGCAGAGTGGCGCGACGCAATCCTGGATTGCGGAGCAACGCAAGGAGGCCCGGGATCAGCAGTTCAGGGCAAGGTGCTGAGGCCCGCGAAAAGCGGCTGCGCGTGAGGCCGTGAGGCCTGCACTCGCAGGGCCTCAACGGCCGGGTCCGAAATGATTCTGCGCAACGCACCGGCGCCCGCCGGATTGCACGGCATTGCAGGCGTTCTCGGCGGCAGCGTACTGCTGTTGGCGCGTCTGGCGTTCCGCGGCGATCTGGGCGGGTGTCACGCCGGGTTCGGTGGGACAGTTGGCGGCGATCATGTCCAGCACTGTTTTCGTCATGAACATCACCGTTTCCTGGCTGGCGGTGATCGAGGCATTGGGTGCGACCTTCGTCGCGATGACCGACTGCTTCATGGCTTCGCAGGTCTGGCTGGAAAGGCGCGTTCCGACAGGGCGGCTGGCCGCGTTGGCCGTGCCCCCTGGCGACGAACCTCCACCCGCGGTCGTGCTGCCGCCCGACTCACCCGTCATCTGCCGCGCCGTCGTGGCCGCCAGCGGATGGTCGGGGAAGCGGCTCATCAAGGTGCGCTGCACTTCGCGCGCGCGGGCGCGGTCGCCCTGGGCGTTCAGTTCGTCGGCGCGGGCGAACAGCTGGCCTGGGTTCATCGTCTGCAGGCTGGTACGGAATTGCTGTTCGGCCTGGGCCGCCTGCTCGCGTTTGCGCTGCTGTTCGGCTTCGGCGGCGAGCCGGTTCTTTTCTGCTTCGGCGCGTGCGGCGGCCTCGCGGTCGCGCGGCAGGTTGACGTCGGTCCGGTTGCCCTCGGTGTCGATGCGCGCGCCTACCGACAGCACGCCCTTGTCGTAGCGGCCTTCCTCGGACAGCGACCCGTCGGCGCGGTACTCGCGGCCCTGTGCGGGCTTGCCGTCCACGCGCAGGCCTTCGAAGCGGGAGCCGTCAGCGCGCGTGAAAGTGCCCTGCACGGCACCTGTGTCGGTCCAGCGGCCGACCAGGGTGGCGCCGTTCTTGAAGCCGTACGCGCCCGCGCCGACACGCTTGCCGTTCACATACTCGCCCACGAACCGGTCGCCGGTGGGGTGCAGGACGTCGAATGCCCCCTGCCTCTCGCCTTGCCGGTACTGGCCGCGCTGGATCTCGCCGCTGGAGAAGATCGTCGTGCCGGCGCCTTCTTCCTGGCCGTCCCGGGTCTGGCCGTAATAGACCCAGGTGGTGCCGTTCTTGCCATTGCCGCTCAGGGTATCGCCGGTGCCTGCATCGCGCACGCGGTTGCCGATGTCCTGTGCACGGGGCTGGACGTCGGGTCGGGCGCCCAGCGCACGCTCGTTGCTGCGCTCCTCGCTGTTCAGCTCTGCCGTGAAGATGGCATCGGGTGTGACTTCCTTGCGATAGCCGAACAGCAGCGTGCGCGTGCCTTCGCCAATGGCCGCCTGCAGCCGCTCCAGGTAGCTCTTGGCGCGTGCGCAGGTCTTCTGCACGTTCAGCACGAAGCGGCAGCCGACATGCGCGGCGCAGAGATCGGCCTGGGTGACTGTGGCCTCGTCCTTGAGCTCGGCGCAGTTGGCGATCTCGGGATTGACCTGAGCCCGAGCGTCCGCAGGAACAGCCAGTACGCAAGCCGAGAGGATGAGCACCGACAGGAAGTGGGTGGGGATCTGGATCGCGTGCAAGTGGCCATGCCGACCTCGGCGGTGGGAGGTGGCGTTAGGTTTTTGCGCGGTGGTCTTTATCGTCATGGCGTCATCCCCTCGATGTGAGACCAGTCGAATCTAGTCGCTCGATTTGCAAGCGAAATACCTCTTTTGTGGGAGTCCACGGAAACCAGTGGGCTGGGACTGGACTGGCCAAGAAAAAGCCCGCACGAAGGCGGGCAAGGGTGGTCCTGAGGAGAGGGGAGAAAAATTGGGCCACTGAACTCAGTCTGGTGGCCGATCTTCTCGATCAGCGCACCGAGGCATATTGGCTATTGCATGTTCCCCCGGTTGTATTGGTCAAGCCCACGCTGAAAGGCCGTTTTCCCGTTGTACGCCTGATCATTCTCCCGAAAATATTGGGCAGCAGTCTGAAAGTCCTTGGCGCATTGCTTGTAATGGTTGGCCGCCATCGGTCGGCGATTCTTTTCAGCCTCATGAGCGGCAGTTTCACATTTTCTTTTGTTGTCCATGGATGTCGTCCAATTGCTGGCGAGTGCATGAGAGGAGACGAATGCCAGCAAGATAGCGAGAGAAAATCGAACCATATGAACTCCTATAAAACCCCGTTAAATCAACGATGAAGTGAAAAAATGGCTCCCCTCAGGGTTCGCGCCGGATACGATTTGAGCGCTCCCTGGCTTCTTGAACGGACCCCGCTCCCCGGGTGTTGAATCGAACAAGGCACGTGGCGTGCGCGTCTTGGGCGCGCTTGAGCTTGGTGGCTGCGCAGTAATCTCTGTCGTCCTGTGTTCGCTCGCGCTGGCATTGCGCGCGCGTTGTCATGACGGCGCTGTCGAAGTCCCCGCATGCGCGCTGCGCTTCATTGGCGCTCGCAAGGGCGGCGCAAAGAAAAAGGCCGAATGCCAATAGCGGGCTCTTGTAATTCATCGACGTCTCCTCGTGGTGGAAGACCCGAATCTATCCATGCCATTTTGCAAACCAAATACCGCATTTGTGGGAGTCAACGGATACCGGTGGCACGGCAGCGATCACGTCTCGGAGGATGACTGGGCAGTCTTGGGAGAGATCGGAGGAGGGTTGTACCGCGAGGGAGCGAGCAGGCGACGGGCGGGTTGAACCTACCGCCGCATCCGTGGGCAGCAAGCGCGTCGACTTGACGGTAGCTCGCGCATGCGTGCTCTGTGCGTCGTCCTTCCGGCGGAGCAACGGCGCAAAAGTTGGAGCCCGGAGGGGATTGAAGGGCGAGCTGTAGGCCGCGCCAGCATTCGATTCCATTCGTAGGCGTTCGAATTGTTCCCCCGTCTGTTCCCCCGCATTGGATGTACTTGCTTTCGATGCGATCTCAGGGCGAGTAGGTGCGCTGCGAGAGAGCACCAAGGCCGAATTTGAGCTGGCCCGGGAGAACCCCAATTGCTCGTGCGCCGTTGCTGCAAAGAACGGTGGCGCCTACGCTGCAGTTCCCTGTTCGCGCAGCCAGGTCGTCACGCCGGGGACCTACTGGGTGGCAACTCGCCAAAAACCGTTACACGAGAGCTCGCGCCCCCGAGCGAGCGCCGCGTGTATGAACGAAAAGTCCTTGAATCCGAAAGAAAAATCATCTCCGTTGCGCCCATGATGGATTGGATGTATTGATCCTAAAAAGCTGTGGCAGAACAACAACTTAGCGTGAGCGGCGGCCGCTAACGTGACTCGCATGTGGCACTGCTCTGGGCGCAGGAGCAGTACCTAGAGCGGGGCAACGATAGTTGCTGTGCTTAGCGTCGTATGCCCATATGGGTATGCGGCAGAAATAGCGATGGACGTCTTGAGTGTAGGTTGCGACGCACTCTTCGTTGCATATGGCCCTACGATACGTTCCCCATACGCAATCGACGGGAGCGAGGATGATGGTTCATTCCACAGTGTTCGGGAGACAGGGCGCCGCGCGCCGGGTAGTACTCCTCGCAATTTGCTTTTTATGTGCAATCGCTGCTGCCGGTTGCATGACAAAGTATTCCGTGACAAGGTCTGTGGGAGAGCGCGAATGGAGTAAATCGCCCGACGGCGCATATTCTCGTGTCACTATTAATTTTGCTACCGACAGAGAAGTAATTTCAGGGCCTCGAATAGCGGATGTTTTTACAGGAAAAGCAGCTGGCAACGGCGAACTTTCATTTGGCTCATTAGTCGTTGCTATACCGAGAGACCATAGGTTTGCGGCACTTGAATCACCGCGTTGGTGGCGTCTGGAGCTAAATGGCGATCCAAGTAAACATGTTGTTCTACTGGAGGGTAGTATTCTTAGTGAATACTCGTTCAAAAAGACAATCGCCGAAGCATCTTCCACTTCAGATGATGGGCATCTTTTGGTTTTTATACACGGCTTCAACGTTTCTTTTGAGGATGGTGCAAGACGTCTGGGACAGTTAGTCTATGACGTTGGGTTTCGAGGCGCTCCACTTCTTTTGAGTTGGCCTTCGCGTGGCGGGTTGGAGAATTATTTTGCGGACGGGAATCAGATCGAAGTTTCGACCGGAAAATATGAAAAAATCTTGCTTGCGCTTCTATCTGAGTCAAGTGTCCGGCGAGTGACGTTTGTAGCGCATAGCATGGGAAATAGAATGCTAATTTCTCTTCTCGATAACATGAAGAAATCCGCGCCGAGCAGCTCGTGGTCCAAAGTTAAAGAAGTAATATTTGCCGCGCCCGACGTGGATGAACGATTGTTTTGTGAAAAAACTACACGAGCACTTTCGGATGGGCAAATAAAAGCAACGCTATATGCATCCTCAAATGATTGGGCGATGAAAGTATCGCGTGAGCTGAATAAGTCTCGTCGAGCAGGTGATGCTGGAGAGGGCGTTTTTACTCAGTTGAATGCCGCCTCTGTTGATGCTAGTTTGGCGAGAACGGATTTTATTGGTCATTCGTACTTTGGAGAATCGACATCCATCGTTGGGGATCTTTTTTATTCTTTGCGTGGTATTCCTCCGGCAGGACGTCCAGGCTTATCGTCTGTTAAGTCGAAAGATAAATCAAGTTGCTCGGGATTGTCCGAGTATTGGCGAATGGGAGGGTGAAAATGACAGGGATTTTTGGAAAATTCGCTCTCATTGTTCTGGTTAATGTTTTCATTTCAAATCTTGTTTTTGCTCAATCGGTAATTCTTCCCCGAAGCGCGCTTGTTATTGGAAATGCAAAATATCAATCACTCGAGCAACTTAAAAATGCAAGCAACGACGCCGTGGAAGTAGGAGCCGCACTTCGTGAAATGGGCTTCAGTGTGCACACAGGGCAAGCAGTTCAGAATGCTGGGCGCACGAAAATGTATGAAGTGCTTGATGGCTTCATCGCAGAGGTTCAAGCTCATAAAGGCCTGGCCCTGGTGTACTACTCGGGCCATGGTTTGGAAATAGATGGTGCGAACTACCTTCTACCTACTGATATAGTTGCATCTTCACAAGAAAGTGTACGTCGTGATGCAATTTCGCTCGGCGACATCATGCGACGCCTTGCTGCAAGCGGCGTTTCCGCATCCGCAATAATTCTTGATGCCTGCAGAGACAATCAGCTTCCAAAATTTGGGAAAGGGGCTGATGAGGGCGGACTGGCATTGGTGACGCCTCCTCGTGGAATGTTTGTCTTGTACGCTGCTAGCGCAAATGCAAAATCGTATGATCGTTTAAATAGCCAAGATGTTGAAACGACCGGCGTTTTCACTCGCGTGCTGTTAAAACACATCAAACAGCAGCCCACATCGGATATTCGACAAATCGCGCTTGCTGTCCGTGGCGATGTTGATAAATTGGCAAATGCGGCCGGCCGAGTTCAATTTCCAGCTTACTATGATCAATTGGTTGGTGATTTTCGATTTTCGGCATCAAAAGTCGCGTTTATCCCTATTAATCCAAGTCCGCAAATTGCTGCGAACGAAGGATCAAAGTCGACTATTCAAACTGTAACCAATAAGCAAGGACCTGATAGATGGGTTACGGCCAAAATTTCCAATACTTATCGAAGTGTCGCGCCTCACACAACGATAGACGAAAATTTAGTTGTATTGACCAGAGAGTCGATAAATGTTGTAGATCGAAATAATGGCGAGCTTCTTCGTCGTCTGCCTGCAATAGAGAACGCCCAATACTCAGGTTTTTCAATAAATCGCGAGGGAACGTTTGTAGTTGCTGTCGGCCGCTGGATGAACGTCTTGGCCGCTACCGTTCAATCTCCAAAGCCAGTTTTTTGGGACCTGAAAACTGGTCAGTCGGGTTATTTTGAGGAAACTGGATTGACTTATGGAAATTTGTTTGGGGTTGATATTTCGCCGATCCATCAATTTGTTGCGGCCTCCGGTGTGGGTGTGGTAATTTACTCCAGAAGTGGAGAGGTTTTGGCAAAATGGGGTGATGGGGTTTTTGCACTTCAACCCACTATAGAAAAAATTCGATGGGTGTCAGATTCATTATTGGTGGCGCTTGAAGAAGACAAGGTCACGCTGCTTGAATTTAATTCCGAGCGCGGTATTCTTCAAGAGTTGGGGAGCATTAAAACTCCAATGAGTACTAGTGATATTCGAGTCGATCTTAAGAATTTGAGGGTGGCTGTAATTCCTAGTCGTGGAGATAATGGATCGAATTCAAGTAGGTTTGTGGTCTATAATTTGCAGCCCTTGGAAGCGGAAAAATTTAAAACCCTTTACAGTGTGCCTATAGTAAATTTTGTCAAGGAGTATGATTCGGTCGAACCTCTACGCCGCCCAGATGATTATTGGAAAATCTCGGATGTGGTGTTTGGTTGGAAAGAGGGAGACAAGGATGCTGTTACTTGGGTTGCAAATCGCTGCAATAAAGAAGGATGTCGGGCAAATACGGTGCTTGGAACTCCTGCAGGCCTAAATAAATTTTCTATCAGCGTGGTGCCAAAATCTGGGGATAAGTTGAATAAAATAATTCAAACCTCCAAGGGTAATTCAATGGTGCTTTGGGAGAGTGGGGAGCTTTCTATTGGGCCGAATATTGTGTATAAGTGATCTCTCTGAATGGGTGTGGTGAGATTTTTGAAGAAAATGGCCCGTATCGTGGGCCATTTTCGTTTTGAAGCAAGCTTCTAACTCTTTCCGTGCCGCCTGCTGGCGGGCGTCCAAATACTGCACCAGGTCTTGGATGCCGATCCTCTTCGGAGACTTCTGGCGACTTGGATTGGTGCTAGCAAGAGGCACCGTATCTCGCCCTTTGTGCATTTAGCCGTCAACTTCTTCACTTTCAGATGGACGAAGTAGTCACGCTGTAACCACTCCTGAGGAATGACAGGACGTGGGTCGTACTGGGCACTAGCAGGAAGATGGTTTTCACGTTCAGCCGCGCCATTTCAGGCAGCCAGCGCTTGAGCAGCGGCCATCGATCGTGCTGGCGGATTGGGTGAGGTTCCCGCCGAAGCACGTGACGCCTACGCTGCAACTCCTTGCTCGCGCAGCCAGGTCGTCACGTCGCCGGCGCGCCAGCGTGTGCATCGCGCACCGTTCTTGATCGGCTGCGGGAAGTTGGCTGCGGCCATCTTTCGGCGGATCGTCGACTCGCCGAGGCCGGAGAGATGTTCGACAACGTCGATGCGCAAGAGTGCGTCGGGTATGAGCGCCGCCTGCAGGGCCTGGGCGGGTGGTCGACGGGGCCTTTGCGTCGGAACCGAGGATGAAAGTTCACCGGGTTCATTCAGCTCGGTGGCGGCTTGGATCTTTGCCCACAATCCAGCAGGCACATTCACTGTGATCCACTTTCCGGCGCCAGCGCGTCGTTGACTCGGGGCGCTGTGGCCGCATTGCAGCAGTTCGCGGAGCAGGGCTGTCATGCGGGCACCTCGATTTCTTCGAAGTGCACCACGGCGGATTCGAGCAGCGCGTTGATGCCGCGGACCAAGTGGGCGTTGTCGCCGCGGAAGGTGTCGTTCATATTCAGTCGCTCCATTTCGGGCAGCCAGCGTTCGAGCAGCGGCCGGTCGTACCGCCGTCGATCGCGCTGGCAGAGTAGGTGAGGCTCCCGCCGCAGCGTGTGCGGCGGATCGTCCGCGCTGCGTCTCGGTGGGGCGGTAGATGGGCGGCTGGCAGTGCTGACGTTGCACTTCGGCCATTGCGCGCGCCACCACGCTGGAGAAGGCTCCGAAGCCGAGCATCGTCATACTTGGCTCTCCACAACGGGACCAACGGATGGCTCACGATCTCTTCCTCATAGACGGTGGCTACTTGTGCTTCTGCCACGTCGAGCAGAGCGGCAATGGAAAGTGGCATGGTTGGGTGAATTTCGAGCGCAAGCAGGATCACGCTGCGCAGATGGTGCGTATCCCCGGCATGCGGCATGCGGCATGCGGCATGCCGTCGCGGGCAGCGACGACAGCCACCTTGATGCTGTCCTGGCCTGCGCGACCTACGCACGCTCCATCATCGAAGACGGTGAAGTAGGTCTCTGACATCACGGCCGGATTCTCCGGAGCTCAACCGCACACATCCAAGGGTTGGCAGGCGACCTGTCGGTGCCGTTGATTTCGTTCCACAGATTTGCGTAGGCACTGTGTGCAGCAATCGGCGCGCTGAACAGGATGGGGCGTTCCGTCATACTCCGGCCTTTCCGAAAATGAGGTCAACATGAATCGCCAACTGAAGACTGCAGAAGAAATTCGAGATGGAGTGTCTGAACGTCTTCATCAGGCAAGGAACGTTGTGGCTGATGGTGAAACGATTGCCGTGCCGCTGCCCGTCATCCGCCCGCCTGGTGCCGACGTGGATGGCTGCAATTGGACGATGCTGAAGTTCGGCAATGGAACTAGCTACCAAGCCGAGATCGCCGAAGCAGTTCGCTTTTTCATGCAGCGGTGGAATATGAAGGACTAACTGCCAGGCGGTGCACTGTCGTGGGGGCGGCCATCTAGAAGCCAGTAACGCGCAAACGCACGACGGCCCGTGCACACATCGGTCAGCCATTGGGGTATTCGGAGGCGATTTCATCTGAGCTGGCTATGTCCACTCTCACTCGGCTTGTTTGTCCCGCGATGTAACAATCTCGCGACGAAGGAGTGATGGAAATGCGTTCGAAACTGTGGGCAACTCGATGGTTGCTGCCTTGGTGCTTGCTTACCTTGGTGATCGTGGCACTGATGGCGTGGCTTGGGATTCCTAAGCCACCGACGCAGTCGGCCGACTACGCTGGATGGATTCAGGCAATCTTCTCGGTGGTTGCAATCATCGCTGCAGTCCTGCTGTCTAACGTGCAGCATCGCCGAGAGCGTGTCATCGAGTTCAAGCGTGCTCAGCAGGAAAAGCTCGATCGCATGATGCTGCTGGCGCATCTTCTCGGGCATGCTTTGAGATTGGTTGATACCTTGCCTAAAGAAGACGAGTTGCCCGAGCTCGCCGCTGTGCACGCGAAAGTGTTCGACGTTTCTGCTCTTGATCGGGCGACCACTGCGCTGGAACGACTCGGTCCCCAAGACGTTCCAAATGGGCTCACCCTCGTCCTGCTGCTCAACTGCATCGGTGACCTTCAACGCATTCGAGCTATCGCGGAGATAGCGCCCAGATACCTGCAAGCCGCCGTTTCCTCTCCTGCTGTGTGGGAGCCGCAGAAGAAAGAACTGCATCGCGCTCGCGAGCAGGTACGTACCTTGTACGGAGCCGTCATGAAAGATGCCACAGACTTTCGCAAGACACATGATCTAGATTTTTGACGTTGGTTCAGGTGGTCGGGGCTGGCGTGGATTTCTTGAACGCCAGGGGCTTGATGTGCTTGCCGAAGAACGCGCCGATGGATTCGGCTGCGAGGAAGTCGGCGTGCACTTTTGCGTCGACGCCGGGGTACTGGTAGACGGTGCCGGGCCCGCGGGTGAAGGCCACGGCGAGGGTTTTGCTGCCGGCGTCGTAGCCGATGGAGGCCACCTGCTGGGACTTCACGGGCTTCATCGCGATGACGATGAGCTCGGCTTCGTCGTTGGTGGAAGCAGGTACGGGGGAGGTCTTGGGCATGGTTGCTCCTGGTGGTGATCGGTCAGGCGGCCAAGCGCAGCGCGTGCGCGGCCTTGGCTTCGGTGGCGCGGCGCGCGAGGGCATCGCAGATGGCGGGGAACTGGTGCTCGTGAAAGAGCGTGGCGCCGCGCTCGCGGGTTGCGGCCTCGACGCCCAGGCCCCGCAGCTGCTCGGCGGTCAGCGTGAAGCCCAGGCGCGCGGCGATGTCGCCGATGCGCAGCGTGGGGGTGCCGGCCGGTGCGGACTCGTTGGCGGCGACGGTGCCCGCGGCGAACTGGCGAACTGGCGGACGGGCTCGGAGGCGGGGGCGGGGTCCGTCGCATGCGTGATGCGACCACGCGAAGGTGCAGCAACGGCCCGCGGCGGGCTGGGCGGCTCGGCCGCCGCTGCCGCTTCGACGATTTCTTCCTGCGCTGCAGGTGCCACGGCGGGCTCCGGCGCGGGCGCGGGTGCTGGCGCCGCCTGCTGGCGCCTCATTTCCTCGAGCTGGGCCTGCAGCCGCTCGTTCTCGGCGCGTAGCTCTTCCACGGCGGCGCGCTCCCGTGCGTCGGCGATCATCTTTTCCAGCGCGCGGATGGTCGCGTCCTTCTGAGCAGCGGCGCGCACCGCGTAGTCTTCGAAGACGGCAGCGCTCACGTCGATCTCGCGCACGTAGGCCAGGCCGGCTTCGATTCGTTCGATGGACAGGCCCTCGGCCTTGGCCACGTAGCCTTCGATCTTGGCGATGGCGTCCAGATGCAGCTGCGCGCGCTCGGCTTCCTTTCGGTCGCGCTCGGCCTTCTCGGCGGTGAGTTTGTTTTCGTGCACCGTGATCTGCTCGTCGACGGCGGTTTCGACGGGCTTCACGATCTCGATCAGGCGCGCGGCCTCTCCATCGACCACTTTCTTGCAGTCGTTGAGCTGCTCCTTGGTCCTGTCGCGCAGGCGCTGCAGGGCGAAGCGGCCCGATTCGCGCAGTTCGAGGCGTGTGTCCTTGGCGGCCTTGAAACCCTTCGGCGTGCTCATGTCGAAGGCGACATCGCGGTACCGCTCCGCGAGGGTCTTGACCTCGGTTTCGAGCGGGGAGAAGAGCGCGAGCGCGGCCTGCGCAATGGTCTGCGGCTGGGCGGCAACTGCGTTCGGGGTGACGGTGGAAAGTTCGGACATGGGGCCTCTCAGAAGGGGTTGTCGATGACTGCATTGCCGGCGCGCGCGAGCGGTGCGGGGTCTGCGAAAAGGGCGGGTTGCGCGGCGGGCGTGGCCGTCTCGGCCGCGGTGCTGGTGACGACGGCAGGCGGCGGAGCCGCTGCGACTTTGTCGGCGCCGGACATCTTTTTCGGCGTGCGCAGGATCTCGAGATAGCTTTCGACGAGACGGCTGAAGTCGATCAGGTCCACTTCGAGCGCCTCGATGGCGTCCTCATTGCGGTAGATGCGCTTTACGAACAGGTCTTTGCCAACGGGCTCCAGCCAGGGGCAGTACACGACCAGGTCGCACCACTTGCGGCCGGTGATCCACAGGCCGCCGTTGATCTGGTCGAGGTACTCGAGGTGTGCCGTCTCCGGGCTGGTCCAGACCTGGCCCAGCTTGTCGCAGGCCAGCGGGCACTTGATCTCGACCATGCCTTCGTCGTCGGTCAGGCCGTCCGAGGAGTACCCGAAGCGCTCGTCATCGGTCAGGATCAAGCTGACTTCTTCGACCAACGCGCCGGTGCGCGCTTCGTAGACCATGCGGGCCCGCGGCTCGAGGTCGCGGCCACGGCGCATCGCGTAGGTGACGAACGTGTCGTCGAGCGGCTCGCGGCTGATCGTCTCGAACGCGACCAGCCAGGCGTACTTGATCGCGGCCGCGCCGGGCTCCGTGGTGGGCTCGCCGCGGAGCGCCTTGGTGATGGCGCCTGCGGTCGACTTCAGCTTGTCGCCCGCCTTGGCGCGCGCGTCCGGCTCTTCCATGCCCAACTGAAGGGCGTCGACGTAGAGGCGCTGCTGGTCGGTGAGCCCGCCCACGTGCTCTTCGAGTCGAAGAACCGCGGGCTGACGTGGACCAAGCGCGCGACCATCTCCACGAAGGCCACCGAGACGCTGCTCGGCCCGGCAGGTGCCAACACCGGCCCGCGCTCGTTCGGCGCCGTCGTGTACCTGCGCGATGACGGCCGGCCCAAGAACGCGACACCCGGCGCACCGTAGCTGTCCGATGACCGGATCACACCACCATGACCAATGCACTGAAGCGGAGCGGCCACGCCTACTCGATCCCCGCGACGCCCTACATTCCTTTCCGTCCGGCATACACCTACGTCGAGCCGGTGATGGGCTACACCCGGCCGGATGGCTGGTCGATGGATGTGAGCTCGCCGTACTCACCGCCCCCGAGTGGGACGGGCTCAGGCGGCGGAACCCTGCTGCCTGACGGCACCTGGTTGCCAGCCGGCTACTCGGTCGTCGTGAAGGGCGTCAAGCCGCCCAGCACAGGCGTCAGCACGCCCGTGGGTAGCAGTCAGCCGACCTACGGCATCGTCGGCTATCGCTTCATCACCGTGCCGGAGCAGCCCGAGCAGCGTGGCTCGCCGGGCCGGCGCGTCTCTGAGCCACCATCCGGCTGGAATTCCTTCGGCCGGTCGTTGCGCGGCATCACCGCCGGCACGGCGAAGTTCACCATCCCCCCTGGTGTCAGCGGTGTGGTCGCCGGCCTGGCCGAGTTCTCCAAGCCGAATGCTGGCTATGGGCACATCCGCCACGGACTGCGCTTCGCCGGCAACCGCGTCTACAACGCGCGCACTGGTGCGGACCTCGGCGAGTTCATTGACGAAGACGAGTTCGAAGTCGTCTACGACGGCGCCAAGGTCGTGTTCATGCGCAACGGCGACGATCTGGACGCCGAGCCTGCAACCTACCGGCGTGAGCCTCTGTACCTGTCGGCCGCGATGCATGACGTTGGCGACATGGTGGACAACCCCTCGCTGGTAGACGTGGGCTTCGGCACCAGCAAGAACTTGCTGCCGGCCCTCACTGTGCTCAGCTCGGACACAGCAAGCGGTGAGGCCATCGCAATGCTGCCGGCACTGGTGGTTGATGCTGGATCGGGCAATTTCGGCCTCGCGTCGCTTCCGGCGCTGACCAGTCTGGCCGCCAGCGGCGCCTATGGTGCAGTGAAGGCCTCAATCCCGGCGCTCACGAGCACGAGCTATGGCGGCATGGTCCCAGGCGTTGGTTCCAGCGGCGCAGATGTCTCGTTGCCCATGCTCGTGTCGGTGGCGATCGGCCAGGGCGGCGGCATGGCTCAAGCATCGGCGACCCTGCTGGCGCTGACGGTCCTCGCGGGCGATGCCGCCTACGGTCAAGGGAAGGCCTCATTGCCTGCGCTGACCTCGTTCGTTTGGGGCGAACCGAACGACGAGGGCTATGCGCTGGAGACGATGGCCAGCAGCACCACCGCCGCGGGCAACACCGTGCAGCTGGTCACGGTGCTGGAGCATGTCTCGCTCGGGAGCACCGCTGTCTCCACGACGCTGCTGGACGCAGTGATCCAGGAAGTCATCAGCGCTACACCTTCGGTGGCGACCGAGCAACTGTTGGAGGCGGTGGCGCGCACCTTCATCCAGGCGGGCTCCACTGGTGTGCTGGAGGGCGCCACCGGGCGCACCGACCAGGACACCTGGGTCTGGCACGCCGACGCCAAGGGCAGCACGGTGTATCGCAGCTACCCGTTCAACAGCTTCGCGGTGATCGACGGCAAGCACTACGGCGCCAGCGCTGACGGCCTGTTCCTGCTGGAGGGCGACGACGACACCGGTGCGCCGATCCGCGCGAGCATCGACCTCGGGAAGCTGGACTTCGGATCGCCGTTGCAGAAGACCATCGCCGAGTGCTACGTGGGCATGTCGTCCAGCGGGAACCTGTTCCTCAAGGTCATCGCGGACGGCCGCGAGTTCATCTACAAGACCCGCGGCTTCTCCGAGCACATGCAGCAGCAGCGCTTCACGCCGGGCAAGGGCCTGCAGTCCAACTACGTCACGGTGCAGTTCTTTAACGAAGACGGCGCCGACTTTGAAATCGACACGGTCAGCTTCCTCGTGGCTGCCCTTCAACGGAGGATCAACAATGCCCATCGTCACCGTCCCTGACCCGATCACCGGCGGCGCCGGCGCCGCGGTCACGACCACGCAGGTCATCAACGCGATGTGGGACAACTCGCAGACGCGCACCAACGAATCCAACGCGCGCATCGCGGCCGGTCTCGGGGACATCGGCCCGGCGCCGATCATCGGCGTGCCGGTGCTCGACAAGAGCTACGTGCCGCCCCTGCCGCCGCAACTGCAAGACCCGAACATCATGAACGGGGAGGCGATGTACAACACCCAGCTGCAGAAGCTGGTGAACCTCATCGGGCAGGGCATCGCGGACTTCTTCCAGAACTACTTCCCCCTCGGCCCCTACGACCAGGCGGTGGAGTGGCTTCGCAAGGCCATCGTGGACGGCGGGACCGGGCTCAATGCCGGCGTCGAACGGCAGCTCTGGCAGCGCGGCAAGGCCCGCGTGCTCGAAGAGAGCATGGAAGCCGAGGACAACCTGACCGCGGGCTGGGCCGCGCGCGGCTACCCGCTGCCGCCTGGCGCACTGGTCCACGGGCTGCAGCGCATCCAGCTGGACCGCAGCCGCAAGCTGGCCGAGATCAGCCGCGACATCGCCATCAAGAGCGTCGACACCGAGATCGAGAACGTGCGCTTCGCCGTTCAGCAGACGCTGGACCTGCGCTCGAAGGCCATGAGCGCGATGGCCGACTACATCCGCACCCTGATGATGGGTCCGCAGACCGCCATGCACCTGGCGACCGGCCTGGCCGGGCTCGAGCTCGACGTGAACCGTTCGATGGTCGCGCTGTACTCCGCCGAGGTGCAGGCGCTGCAGCCGCGCGTGCAGCTGGCCATCGAGGATGCGCGCCTGCAGGCCGGCACGAATGAAGCGAACCAATGCGCCATCGTTGCCACGGCGCAGTCGAAAGCCGACCTGGCCAAGGCCGCGGCGACGATGCTGGCCTCGCAGGCCAGCGCCGGCATCAACGCGATCAACGCCTCGTCATCGATCAGCGGCGGCGATAGCACTTCGCTGTAACATCTTGACGCACCAACAACGAGGAGCGACCGGTGACCGACCTGGACGAAGAACTGAAGCGTGTCCGTCTACAACGCGAGAAGCTTGCTCTTCAAGAAGATGAGCGACGCGCGGCGAGTCGGCAGCAGACTTCGGACATGGTGCGCACAGTGGCATCGACTGCGGCGTCCACTACGCGCGAAGTAGTAGACACGACCTTGCGCGTCGGCGCCGCGTTGGGGTGGTGCTTCTTTTTCGGAGTGGTCGTCGCCCTTGCACTTCTGGTGCTTTTGACTGGGGGAGACCATGCAGGCATGGGGCAGGGTTTTGCTAACCGCTTCGGCTTCTATTCCAATCAGTACTTTGGTATTTGCGCGCTGATCGGCCTCGGCGCTGCGGTCTGGTGCTACTACCAGTTTTTTCGACATCGGGTCTAGTCCTCTCGCGCAAAAAATCGTGGCATCCTGGCTCCGAGCCCGACGGGTCCGAGTCATCAACGCATCGTCATCGATCTGCGGCGGCGGATAGTTCGCGGGTCTAAGGGGTTGCTGGTTTGACGACCGCGGGCTGGGCTGCGGTCGTCGGCAGGTTCAGGTAGACGGCCGCAACGGCCACGATAAGTGCCGTGGTGGCGAGTGCACCGGCGAAGTACTTCGTGAAGACGAAGGCGCGCTCGCCAGTCTTCACTCGCTTCCACTCCTTCTTGAGCATCGCTTGTGCGGCAGAGGTCAAAGCGTCGAGCTTTGCATCGCGGATGGACACGTCCTGCTGAAAGTCCGGCAGCTGGATGTGGTGGAGGGCAGTCAGGAATGCGGTGTGCTCGTCCGGATTCGCCCGCAGCTCAATCCGAGCGATGAGCGTGCGCACGTTCACCATGTTCGAGTAGCGAGCTTCGATCTGCGCCTCGGTTGTTTTCAGGTCTCGTCCCGCCATGCGGTCGTTGGTGTCGTGAAGCAGGGCTGCTTCGCCTATCAGCTCAGCGATGTCGTTTCGGAGCGCATCGACCCACTGTTGCCGGAATTCCGAGGTCTTCTGCTCTTTCGACAGCACCGAAACCAGGAAGGCCACCAGGCCGCCGATGAATGCGGCACCGATGGTGGCGAAGGCAGTGAAGGCCTGTGGAGTGACGTGTTCCATGCACAGATTGTTGCATTCCCCCTCTGGGGTTTGGTGCGCGGGTTTGTAGTCGAAAGAATCGCGCGATGCGACACAAGAAGGGATAGCCCATGTACGGCTTTCAACCACGCTCGGCACGCAAGGCCCAGCACAAGGCGAACGGTGGGCCCATCCGTGGGCCTGGTACCGGCACGTCCGATTCCATCGAGAGGACGGTGCCGCAGGGCAGCTACATCATGCCGGCCGACTCCACCGCGCAGCTCGGCGAGGGCAAGCTGGCCAGCATGGGCGCGCCAGTGCCGGTGCGCGTCAGCAATGGCGAGTTCGAGCTGCCGCCCGAGCAGGTGCATGCCGTCGGCGTGAAGGCACTCGACGCCATGAAGAGCGCCACGCATGCCCCGGTCGGCGGTGCGCGCGGGTTCAAACCGCGAGGCGTCGAGCCGCCCATGTTCTTCGCCAATGGCGGAGACGTGACGCGCGTCGGCAATTCGTACAGCGGCGGAGACGTCTCGGGCCCCGTCACGATCAACGGTGGCGCGCCGCGCGGCACCATGAGCGTGGCGGACCCGTACTCGACGCCGCCGGCACCTGCGCCCGCGCAGACCGTTCGCACCGTCGCCGTGACGCTTCCTCCTCCGCGCACCGCGCCTGCGCCGGTCGCTGCTGCTGGCCCTGGCGTCATCGACAGCTCGGCGCAGCGTCAGCAGTTCTTCGACCAAGCGACTGCCGGCACGGCGGCCGCGCAGGGTTTCGCGCCACGCAGCGCGCGCGCACCCAGCGCGCTGGGGCCCGCGGTTCCGGGGGCTGATCGCGGCTTCCAGCCGCCCGGCGCAGCTGCGATGCTCGCCAGCGGCCTACCGAGCACGTCGGAGCAGGATGGCTTTGGCTTCCAGCCACGCGGCTTCGCGAATGGCGGGGTCGTGAAAGAGGAAGAGAGCGGTGGCGCAGTCTTCGGGGTCTACCCGAAGCCGAGCAGCACGCGGAGCACCAATGCCAACGACGCGGCGCTGCGGCGCGGCGTAGTGGCCACCGGACCCTCGGGCTTCCAGCCGGCGAGTGTTCTGCCGGCCGCCAGTAGCCCGGCGCGCCTGAACAACCCGACCGACCCGCGAAGCACGCAGTTCGCGGGGCCGGTGTCTGAGCGCGCGCCGGTCGGATTCGCTCCGCCTGGCACGGCCGCGCCGTGGGCGCTCGAGCAGGAGCCGTCGGCGGCAGGAGCCACCGCCCCAGCAGCCGCGCCGGTGCCGGTGGCCGAGGTACCGTCGACGAGCGCGCAAGGTTTCGTGCCCAGCCAGCGGCGCAACGCCTTGGGGTCGACGGAGGATGCGAATGCGCAGGCCGCCGAGATCCGCGCCGCCAACGCTTCGCTACCTCAGGGCGGCGCAACCATCATCTACGGGGCCGGCGGTGCGCAGGCCGCGCGCCAGCGCTTCTTCGACGATGCGAACCTGCGCACCGCGGCCGCGCGCGGCTCGTGGTCGCCGCGCCGTGGCTTCCAGGCCGATGAGGGCGCCGTTCGCGCCGCGGCGGTGCCTGTGCAGGCCCGAGCGGCTGCCGACATCGAGAAGGTCCGCCAAGATGGCGATCTGCAGCGCGCGGCCGTGGGCTTCCAGTCGCTCGCGCAGCGTGAAGCGGCCGCCGCGCGCATGCAGGGCGAGCGCATCGCCGCCGAGGATCGGCGCGCAGCTGACGCCAACTCGATTCGGCGCGACGAAGTGGCCGGTGCGAACCGGCTGCGCGACGTGCAGGTGGCGGCCGCTCAGGATGAAGCAGCACTGCGCCGCACGCTGCTGGACCCGAATGCGTCGACGGGCGACCGCGCGAAGGCGCAGCAGGCCCTGCTTGCGGCCCAAGGCAAGGTGGCATCGCCCGAGTGGAGCGTGCAGGTCACGCCGACCACGAAGAACGCGGACGGCAGCTCGACCGAGGGCAGCATCTACCGGGTCAACAAGACCACGGGCGATGTGCAGCGTGTTGACGGGCAGGGCGGGGCAAACCAGCCGATTGCGGCGAATCCCCAGGCCCTCGCGATCAAGAACAACACGGGCATGACGCTCGAGCAGAAGAAGGAAGCCCTGCGAAAGCTGGGGTACAGCTAGGCTACTTTGGGGCGTCCTTCAGGAACTCATCGATTTCGCTGCGGGGCTGCTGGGGCGGTTGTGTCGGCTTCTGAAGGCGAGGCTCTGCGGCTGCAGCTGGCGGCCGAGATTGTCGGAGGCCGGCAGGAGACGTGCCGCCCATTCCGACTGGGCGGGCCCCGACTCGCGCGAACAGGACGACCACCGCGAAAGCCACTGGCAGCATCACCACGCCGAGGATGATCCCTGCCACCGAAGTGCGCGTGCGTCCCTGTGCATCGTTGGGCCACTTCGCGAACGCGAGCACCCTGGGCACCAGGAAGCCCAGGAAGGGAACGAACACCAGCAGGCTCCACGCGCCAGAGAGTCCGGCGCGCTGCAGGATGCGCCAGCCCGGCACGATGGCCAGGGCCAAGATGGGCGCCACCATCACGATGGCGATGGCTCAGTGCCAGATGCTGATACTTCCCATGCCTCACTCCGTTTTTGTCATTGAAAATGACTTATCAGGCAGAGGCATTCACGAGTCCGAAGGCAGCAAATTCCAGCGTTGATTGTTCTGCGTTGACTAGTCGTATGAATCGTGAAGAAGAGCCCAGCGACAAGAGTTTGTTTAGCATGTGCTAAATTTCATGCAAGATCCGTCATACACTTTGTAGCACTTCGTTGGGGGCGGTCAAAGACAGACCTTAAGCAGGACGCTGCTCCTACAGACACTTGTGCTTGTAAACGTACGATGGGAGGCGGTCGTTGTACTTGGGGACACACGGAACGAGTCAGACGCGCGCCGTAAAAATTGTCGCTGAAAAAAGGTTTCTCCATACTAGCGACGAGGATGGGCGCTGTGGTGGCGGAGTCTACTTTTGGGCCTATGAAAAATCTGTAATCGCCGCCAAGCATCTGGCAAAACTGTGGTGGACTAGTCGAACTAAATTCGATGAATACAAGGCTGATCCAGACCCTGGGTGTGCCGTCGTAAATGTGGAAATTCGCCCCCCGTCTGAGTTTGAATTTGTTGATACTTCAACTCTTGGATTCCGCGAGGCCGTCTATGAAATGTTGGGCAAACCAAATTTTGAGGAATTTGGCGAATTTAAGCTCAATAGAGCCATTGCCCTGTTGATTAAAAGACTCGAAGAAAAAACCGGAAGCAAAGTTCTGGTTGCCAAATTGGTTATCGATCCTCCCAAAAAAACTGGTGAGAAATCGGTCCTTTCGGCTCTTTATTCAATGCATCCCGCCTATTTGGTCCGAGAAGGCGGCGATCATTTGATTGAAAAAATAGAAATTTTGGACTAATCAGGAGAGTGGTATGGAAAAACTGCTTCAAGAAATAGTTAAGGAATTTAAGAGCTTATCTCTTGAAAAGCAGATTGAAGAACTCCAAAAGATGGATGGTCATGATGTGGCTATCTCCCTGGGAGAAATTGAGTCTGTATTGAAGAGTCACTTTGATAGTGAATGGCTCCGTACGCTTTGGTCGCGCAGTCTGTCTTTGCTTGGGCAAGTGCCTTTGACAATTTCTGACTTCGAAGACTTGGTAGATGCGGCGAACGACGAGCGCTTTGCGTTGGCTGCGTGAGCGAGTTGCATCCTATCCAGTTGCGGGACATCGTTGTTACGCACTTAAGTTGTGTCGTCAACGATCCGGTCGCGGCCAAAGAGTTTCAAGGTGAAATTGATCTTTCTATTCAGTCTGGCGTATCCGAAATAACGCCAGGCGACTCGCATGTGGCCGTTGGTGTGAGAGCTACGGTCACGACGGTGGATAAGATCGATGACAAGACGATTTTTGAAATATTCGTTGACTTGAGCGGACAGTTCGAAGTCGATTTGAAAAAATTTAAATTCGAGCACCTTGAGGAATGGTCGAAAGTTAACGCACCATTTCTTCTTATTCCGTATGTGCGTGAGCAGGTATTTGGTTTGGCAGCGAGAGCAGGGATTTCCGGGCTCATATTGCCATTTCTTATTCAGCCTCGAATGATCACTACGAAGTAAAAAGAGCCCGCGTCAAGCGGGCTTTTTTATTTCCGCTTGTCAGACGCGGCGTGGTCGCCCCCTCTAGGGTTCGACGCCGCTGGGGAGCGGCGGAAGACTGGGGGGATGAGTGACATCGACAACTTCCTCGGTGGCTCGACCGAGTCGGCTTCCACCAAGCCTGCCAAGCGGTCTGGACAGATCGACGACTTTCTGGCGGACGCCAGCCTCCCCGCTCGTAGTGCTCTTGCCGTCGCCAACGACACGGTGATTGAAGCCGCCAACGCGGTGGCCGGCGGCGTCTCGGCCGCCGCCAACTTCGTGAAGCCCGGCAATGCCGTCTCGAAGTTCATCGACGACAAGATCATCAAGGCCGGCGAGGAGTCGCAGAGCGATGTGGTCAAGGCGTCGAAGAAGAAATTCCGCGACGACGTGGAAGGTGCCGATGGTGTTGGCGATGAGCTGAAGGCGGTCGGCGGCTACGTGTTGGAGAACCCGCTGCTGTCGGCGGTCCAGGCCGTGGGCTCGTTCGTTGGGCCCGGCGCGGCGATCAAGGGCGCTGGAGCTGCAGCGCGCGCTGTCGGTGCTGGCGCGAAGGCAGTGGAGCGCGCAGGCCTTGCTGGTGGTGCAGCTGCTGGTGCTGCGATGGCCGGCGGCGATGCAGCCGGCACTGCCTACGACCTCGCGTCGAAGGCGGGCGCGACCGATGACCAGGCCACGGCCGCGGGCCGACAGGCCGGCGTGATCCCGGCGGTGGTGGGCGCCGCGGGAAGCCTGGTCGGTGCCGAGCGGTTGGTTGCTGGCGCCAAGGGCTTCGGCGGCAACGCGTTCGCACGTGCGGGTAAGACGGCAGCCGTCGAGGCCGTGCAGGAAGGCTTCGAGGGAGGCATCACGCAGTACGAGGGCCAGCGCGCGGCGGTGCCGTTCGACCCGACCATGGACCCGTCGAAGGGCGTGGCGGCCGCGGCGGGCATGGGCGCGGCGCTGGGCGGCATCACCGGCGGCGGTGTGTCGCTGCTCACGGGTGGGCATGGCGGTGCTGAAGCGCCAGCACCTGCGGCCGCACCGCTGCTGCTTTCGAACGAGCCCGACCCGCTGGTGGGCTTCCCCGATGGAACGGTGGGCCGGCAGTCGGAGGTGGACGCCTACCTCGCCGGCCTGCCGGAAGACCAACGCGCAGCGGCCCGCACGCGCATGATGGGCCTGGCTCCGCAGCCGGCACCGCCAACGACTGAAGCGCCGGCGTCAGCGGCGGCCGCAGAGGCTCCGGCGCCGCTGCCGTCGCAGGCCATGGGCATCGACTCGAGCGCCGGCCCGTTGTCCGCCGGCGCCGCGCTCGCTGTCGATTCGGGCGTGCACGAGCAGATGCTGCAGGACGCCCAGCGCCAGGCCGATGAAGCCGCGCTGGCCGACCGGGAGCAGGCCGCCGCCGCCAGCCGCGCCGCGCCGCCGGTGCTCGACTACTCCGGCCTGGATGAGCGCGACCGTGCGCTCTACGACGACTACTTCCGCGCGCTCGACCGCGAGACCGAGGGCCACATGGCCACCGCACTCGCGGACGACGTGCCCGACATCGGTGCGCGCAATGTCACCGACGAAGAATTTCTCGGCGCGAACGACCTGGAGATTGCAGATGTCATTCAAACTGCCCGCGGAGCCGCGGGCCCGCAAGAACGTGCTGGCGGCGCTGCTGCGCCTGCGGCAGATGTCGCCGACGGCGCGCGACCGGCTGCTGCAGCAGCTCCGATCCAGCAAGGAGAAGCCGAGCCCGCGCAAGCAGTAGCGGCAGCGCCCGCGGCGGTGGGCGCTGCGTCCGGTCCGGCCGTGGATGCACCGACCAGCGTGCAAGAGGGCATCGCTCGGGCGCGTGCGCGCCGTGGCGCATCGCCAGCACCTGCAGCAGCACCGGTGCAGGCCCCGGCCGCCACAGCAGCGCCGGCGGCGCGCCGCGAGAAGGCAGTGCGCCGTGTGGATGAGAGCAAGGCGTGGTTCCTGTCCCAGGACAAGGCCCAGGCCTTCGTGGAAACGTCGGGCCTCACGGACACCCACGAGGTGGTGCCAGACAACCGTCGATTCGTCGTGCGAGCCAAGGCCGCGCCCGAGCAGACGCAACCTCAAGGAGATCAAGATGGTGCAGCCGCACGAGGCATTCGGGTGGCAGATGACGGCGTACAGCGCACTGCTGATGCTGCGCCGCGCGCGGCAGGCCAGCCGCAGCGAGACGCGGAGCCTGCTGGAGGTGCTGGAGGTGCTGGAGGTGCTGGAGGTGCTGGACAGCGGGGCGGAGATCCCGCCCGAGCTGCGCCCGCTGTGCCAGAAGCTGTACCTGATGCAGCTCGCGCCGGCGAGCGCCAGCCTGCACTGAGCAAAGCCGCGGCGCCCGCAGCGGGCGTGGATGCCGCGGCGCATGAGGCCGCCACGAGCCCGCTGAACGATAAGCCCGAGCCGACAGGCGCGCAAAAGGACGCGGGCAACTATTCCCTGGGGCACCTCTCCGGTCCCGAGGTGCAGGGCCTGCGCATCAGCATCGAGAACCCCAAGGGCAGCACGCGCAGCGGCACCTCGCCGGACGGTACGACCTGGAGCAACACGATTGCAGCGCACTACGGCTACGTGAAGGGCACCGAAGCCGTCGACGGCGACCACGTCGACGTTTTCGTCGGCCCGCACGCTGCCACTGCGCCCACGGTCTACGTGGTGGACCAGGTCAACGCTGACGGCTCCTACGACGAAGCCAAGGCCCTGTTCGGGTTCAACACGGAGGCCGAGGCTGTGGCCGCCTGCAAGGGCAGCTACGACGCCGGCTGGAAGGTGGGCCCCGTTACTGCGATGTCGGTGGACGAATTCAAGGCTGGTCTGGCTGCCGGGTTGTTCATGAAGCCTCTGGATTCGAGTCTTGCCGATGTGCCTTTCCGTCGCGCAGCCGATGCGGACGGCACTGAGAGACTATCCCCAGCGGTCGCGAACGCGATGCGTGCGCTCAGCCGGCCGTCCTATTCGCCGGAGGCCCGCATGCAGGCAGTCACCGGCGTGCAGAAGACCGTGGACGCCATTCGTGCTGCTTGGGGCAACGGGCCTGACGTCGTGGTCGCGTTCGACATGGGCGATCCTGTGGTGCCGGCCGCCGCGCGGCGCGCTGACCTGAAGCAGCGCAGCGGCGGCGCACGCGGCGCGCCGGAGGGCTTCTACTACCGCGGCAAGGCCTACCTGATGGCGTCTCGGCTGTTGAGTGCCCAAGACGCAGCCCGCGTGCTGTATCACGAGGTGCTGGGCCACCACGGGCTGCGCGGCCGGTTCGGCAAGCAGCTCGACGGCGTGCTCAACCAGATCGCGACGACTCGGCGCGCGGAGGTCGACGCCAAGATCAAGGAGTACGGCCTACGCGGGGTGAACAAGTTTGACCGCCGCGCGGCCGCCGAGGAGGTGCTGGCCGAAATGGCGCAGCGCACACCCGAGCTGCACTTTGTGCTGCGCGCGGTGGCGGCGATCCGCGCCTGGCTGCGCGAGCACGTGTCGGGCTTTCGCGGCCTGCGCCTGACCGACGACGAGATCATCCGCAACTTCATCCTGCCGGCACGCCAGTTCGTGGAGCGCGGCGCCGGCGCGGCTGCGCCAGGCCCCGGGCCGAGTTTCAGCCGTGCGGAGGATGCCGCGGTGCCGCAGCGCCAGGCATCGACCTTCGCGGAAGCTCGAGAAGCAGCCAAGGCGTTCCAGGGCACTCCCTTGCTGAATATCGAGACTGGGATGCAGGCAGTCGTGTCGCGCAACTCGCTGGACAAGATGCTCAGTGCCAAGTCCGTGAGCAAGTCCGAGACGCCTGCAGCCCATGCGATGGCGGTGGCGAACGCTGATGCGCTATTTCGGGAGGCGATCCTGGGCTGGAGCAGACCTGATCGGGGGAACGATCCGAACATCCGGGCCATTCACCGCTTCTTTGCGCCGATGGAGGTCGACGGGCGGTTGAAGCTGGTCAAGCTGACGGTGAAGGAAAACGCAAAGGTCGAGGGCATCAATCCGCTCTACACGGTCGAAGCTGTGGAGCTCAACGACAACGTGCCCGGCCGGCAGTGGGTCGAGGCGGCAGCGCGCGAAGATGGGCTGACGCTGGACGAAAAAAATCCCCTGCAGCGGGAGTGGGCCGACGAGATAGCCAGCGATGCTGGCCCTAGATCAGCCCTCGCGCAGCCCCGCGGGGTGAACCCGGGCCGCTCTGCAGAGGACGTATTAAGTCTAGCGGAACAGATTGAACGCGGCAACGCGGCCGGCGGCGAGGCTGGCGACGCCGACATCATGTTCAGCCGCTCGAAGGTGGCGGGCTACGCACGCACGGCCACGGCCGAGCTGTAATAGTCCGACGGTGACCGTTATTGACGCGCTCACTCGCGGGCGTTCAGTCGAGCATTGACCTCGTCGATGTCGA
>NZ_JBWKXQ010000017.1:0-100119 GCF_059423125.1 Variovorax sp. GW531-E2
GGCTGGCGGGCATCTGCCTGATCGTGGGCTTCGAGGCGCTGCAGGGGCTGGGGCATTCGCTGCTGGCGCAGCTGGCACTGGTGGTGGCCGCCGTCTGCTACGGCTGCGCCGCGATGTTCGGCCGCGTGTTCAAGGGCCTGGACCCGATGGTGCCCGCGGCCGGCTCGCTGCTGAGCGGCGCGGCCCTGCTCGTGCCCGCGAGCCTGGCGATCGACAGGCCCTGGACGCTCGCCCCCTCCGCCGCCTCGATGCTCGCCGTGCTGGCGTTGGCGGTGCTGTCCACGGCGCTGGCCTTCACGATCTACTTCCGGCTCATCAAGACGCTGGGGCCGATGTCGACCTCGGCGCAGGCCTACCTGCGCGTGCCCATCGGCGTGACGATCGGCGTGGTGTGCCTGGGCGAGACGCTGGCGCCCACGGCGTGGGTCGGGCTGGCCTGCGTGGTGGTGGGCGTGGTCGCGATGACGATGCCCGACACACAACTTTTGCGCCGGGGCCTTCGTTTTTTACGCGGCTTTTAGACCCGCGCTTCTACGCTGCCGGCTCCTCCATCCGTTAGCGAATTCTTTCGATGAAACACCTCCTTCGCACCGCCTTGCCGGTGCTCGTTCTTCCCACCCTGTTCGCCCTGCCGATGCTCGCGAACGCGCAGCTCACGGGCAACGTGGCGTTGACCACGAACTACAAGTTCCGCGGCCAGGACCAGGACATGCTGGGCAAGAGCGATTACGCGAAGACCCGCGGCTTCAAGCCCGCCATCCAGGGCGGCTTCGACTACGCCTTCGGCGACAGCGGCTTCTACATCGGCAACTGGAACTCCAGCGTCAACTGGCTCAAGGGCAACAGCATCGAGAGCGACATCTACGGCGGCTACAAGTTCAAGGCCGGCCCGCTCGACATGGACGTGGGCGCGCTCACCTACCTGTACCCGGGCAATTCGACGGGCAACACGACGGAGCTGTACGCCAGCGCGGGCTACACCGACGCCACGCTGGGTTCGTTCACGCTGAAGTACTCGCACACGGTGTCGAAGGACTACTTCGGCTATGCCGGCGCCAAGACCGGCTCGGGCCGCACGGGCCGCAACACCGGCTACCTGAACCTGGCCTACAGCAAGGAGATCGCGCCCAAGGTCACGCTGAAGGCGGCCGTGGGCTACACGAACATGTCGAGCGACATCCGCAGCCTGGGCTACAGGAGCTACGTGGACTACAACGTCGGCGCGACCTACGACTTCGGCAGCGGCCTCACGCTCACGGGCTCGGTACAGGGCGCGAACAAGAAGAGTTCGTACGTTTCCGTGGCCAACCCGGGCTACGACGTCGGTTTCGGCACCGTCGGCCAGACGACCTACTCGCCGAACAAGGCGCGCTTCATCCTGACGTTGACGAAGACCTTGTGATCAATCGATGCTGATGTTCGCCGCCTTGGCGACTTCGGCCCACTTCACGCGGTTGGCGTGCACGGTCTTCTTGAACTGGGCGGGCGACTCGATGCGCACGGTGTTGCCCTGGCTCTCGAAGCGCTCGCGGATCTCGGGCTGCTCGAGCACGGTCTTCACGGCGGCGTTGAGCTTGTCGACGATGTGGGCGTCGGTGCCCTTGGGCGCGAAGATGCCGAACCAGATGGCGCTGTCGAAGCCCTTGGTGCCGGGCAGGCCGCTGGAGGCGATGGTCGGCACCTCCTTCACGGCCGGCACCGCCGTGGCGGTGGTCACGCCCAGCAGGCGCACCTTGCCGGCCTTGTAGTGCGGCAGCACGGTCTGCACCTGGTTCATGATGCAGCAGGTCTCGCCGCGCACCACCGAGGTGATGGCCTCGGGGCCGCCCTTGTAGGGCACATGGACCATGTTCAGGCCCAGGCGCGAGTTGAACTCGGCAAAGGCCATGTGCGTGCCCGCGCCGTTGCCGGTGGAGGCGTAGTTGTACTTGCCGGGGTTGGCCTTCACCAGCTCGACGAACTCCTTGAGCGTGCGCACGTTGATCACGTCGGGGTTGATGGTGAGCACGTTCGACACGTCGAGCACGGGCGCCACGGGCACGAAGTCGGCCTCCACGTCGAAGGGCAGCTTCTTGTAGAGCGCAGCATTGCTGCCGTGCGTGGCGGCGGTGCCGAACGAGAGCGTGTAGCCGTCGGGCTTGGCATGGGCGACGTACTCGCTGGCGATGTTGCCGGCCGCGCCCGACTTGTAGTCGATGATCACGGGCTTGCCGAGCTGGCGCGACAGCGGCTCCTGGATGGCGCGGGCCACCACGTCGACGCCCGAGCCGGCCGGGAAGCCCATGATCAGTGTGACGGGTTGTTGCGGCCAGTCGGGCTGGGCCAGCGCCAGGGTCGATGCGGCAGCGGTGCAGAGCAAGGCGCCAGCGGCCAGCAGGGCGCGACGCGGGAAGGGAGAATGGGCCATGTCGGTCTTTCTTCGAGGCGGACGGTGCAGGCGCCGATTGTGGCGCGCGGCTGATATCTGTTTGCACATGTGCTTATGCACCGCGCCCCTTGCCTCTCCATAATCGCTCCATGGTCCGCCCCACACAACAACTCCACACCCATCGCGAACCGGTGCCCGTGCGCGCCGCCGCCACCGTCCTGCTGCTGCGCGACACCGACGCCGGCCTGGAGGTCCTCATGACCCGCCGCTCGGCCACCGCGAGCTTCGCGCCCGGTGCCTACGTCTTTCCGGGGGGCCACATCGACGCGGCCGACGCCGCCGCCGCGCGCATCGCGGCACGCCGCGCCACGCAAAGCGACACGCAACACACGCAGGCCATCGCCGCGATCCGCGAGGCCTTCGAAGAACTCGGCATCCTGCTGGCCCGCCACGCCGATGGCCGCGCGGTGAGTGCCGGCGAGGTCGCCGCCATGGACCGCAATGCCACCGCCGGCACGGCCTTCGCCGACCAGTGCGCCGCGCGCGGCCTGGTGCTGTCGGCCGACCAGGTCTTCACCTTCGCGCACTGGATCACCGACCGCGACCTGCCCAAGCGCTTCGACGTGCCCTTCCTGGTGGCACGCATGCCCGAAGGCCAGACGCCTACGGCCGACGAGAGCGAGCAGTTCGAGCCCTGCTGGGTGCGCCCGGCCGACGCGCTGGCGCGCCACGAGGCGGGCAGCTTCTTCATGATCTTCCCGACCATCCGCACGCTGCAGCGCATGGCGGCCTACGCGACGGTCGATGCGGTGCTCGCGGCCTGCGCGCCCGGAGCCGACGGCCAGGAGAAGCCGCTGTGGACCAGCTGCCCGCGCGCCGGCCTGCTTAAGGGCGAGGACGCGCGCTACATGGAACACGAATCGCCCTTCGGCGAGCTCGCGCTGGTGTGCCCCGACGGCCAGATCGCGCACGCGCTCGATTGGCAGAGCACGCAGCCCGTGGCGCTGCTGAAGAACGTGCAGCGCCTCACCGCGCCGAACCCCAGCGCCATGACCGGCCCGGGCACCAACACCTACCTCGTGGGCGACGCGGCCACCGGCTACCTCGTGATCGACCCGGGCCCGAACGACGCGACGCACCTGGCGCGACTGATGGAGGCCACACAGGGCGACATCCGCCTGATCGTCTGCACGCACTCGCACGCCGACCACTCGCCGGGCGCCGCGCCGCTGCAGGCGCTGTGCGCCGCAGGGCGCAAGCCGCCGATCCTCGGGCTGTCGTCCGCGCCCACGGCCCGTTCCACCGCACGCTTCAGTGCCGAGCGCGAGCTGGCCGACGGCGAACGGCTGGTGCTCTCGGGCACCGCGCCCGATGGCACGCCGCTCGTGCACACGCTGCGCGCCATCCACACGCCCGGCCACGCGGCCAACCACCTGTGCCTGGTGCTCGAAGAAGACGGCCTGCTGTTCTCGGGCGACCACATCCTCAACGGCAGCACGACGGTGGTCGATCCGCCGGACGGCGACATGACGGCGTACCTCGATTCGCTCGACAAGCTCGACGCGGCCTGCGCGGCCGGCGGCATCGACTTCATCCTGCCGGCGCACGGCTACGTGATCGGCTTTGCGCGCACCGCCATCGCGCACCTGAAGGCGCACCGCCTCAAGCGAGAGGCCAAGATCGCCGCCGCGATGCAGCGGCTGCCCGACGGCACGCCCGAGCAGTGGCTGCCGCTCGCCTACGACGACGTGCCCGAGCGCATGTGGCCGGTGGCGGCGCGTTCGCTGGCGGCGCATGTGGCGCGCATCCGTCAACTGGCCGACGCACGATGAACCGCTCGAACCGCCCCTCGGCACCCGACGACGAAGGCGTGCGCCTGGCCAAGCGCGTGGCCGCGCTGGCCCAGGTGTCGCGCCGCGAGGCTGAGCTGCTGATCGAGAACGGCGCGGTGCGCGTCGACGGCGTGCCCGCCCTGCTGCCGCAGTCGCGCGTGCAGCCACACCAGCAGGTCGAGATCGCCGCCGGCGCGCGGCCCGAGCCCGTGGTGCCGGTGACGATGGTGCTCTACAAGCCCGCCGGCATGCCGACCGACAACGCGCACCAGCTGCTGGTGGCCGCCAACCACCACGAGCCCGAGCGCGAGGGCCAGCGCTTCCTGCCGGCGCATGCGCGCGGCCAGCGCTGCATGACGCCGCTCGAAACCGGCGCCAGCGGCCTCGTGGCCTACACGCAGGAATGGCGCATCGAGCGCAAACTGCAGGAAGACGCGGGCATCCTCGAACACGAAGTGATGGTCGACGTGGCCGGCCCGGTGAGCCCCGAGGTGCTGGCGCGGCTGGAGCGTTCGCCCGCGCGCGTGAGCATCGGCCGGCAGTCGCCCGAGCAGACCGGCCTGCGCTTTGCACTGAAGGGCGCGCGGCCCGGGCAGATCGCGCACATCTGCGACGGCGTGAACCTGCGCATCGTCGCCATGCGGCGCCTGCGCGTGGGCCGCGTCTCGCTGGCCGGGCTGCAGCCGGGGCAGTGGCGCTACCTGGCGCCGAACGAGCGTTTTTGAAAGCGGCTTGAGGACGACGAGGCAGCACCGCAAACTGCCACCTGAAGACAGCGGCCCCGCGCCGCACACGGGAGATACCAGCACCATGAAGTTCGGCACACCGATCCGCACCCTGGCCTGCACCCTGCCCTTGACGCTGCTGGCGGGCTGCAGCTACCTCACGGCCCTGCTGTTCCCGGACGCGCCGGTCGGTTCGCCGACAGAAGCGACGACAGCCGCCCCGCCCGCCGTGGTTTCCAAGGACGGCCTCGCGCCGATCACCGCGGTGCAGGTGGAACGCATCCGCGAAGCCGTCGGCGGCAAGCCCCCGAGCCCCGCGGTGGGCAAGGTGGTGGGGAGCGCGTCGCCGACCATCGAATCCTTCTTGCGCACCGAAGGCTGCATCACGGCGCGCAACGGCGCGGTGCTCAACCCCTTCGCGGCGCCCGGCCGGCTGTTCGACGGCACGGGCTTCCAGGGCGGGCCGATGGCCGAGATGCAGTACCACGACAAGACCGCCTGCGTGACGGTGCAGCGCATCCAGAACTGGAAGCTGGTGTCGCCCCGGCTGCTGCGTTTCGACGTGGTCTACGTGGGCGACGACGGCGAGGAGCGCGCCATCAAGCGCCACGAGCTGACGCGCCAGCCCAAGGGCGGCTGGCTGTTCACTCGCTGAGCGTTGCGGCCGGCGAGCGGCACGTGCCGCTCAGCGGACGGTCGTGGCGGGCTTGCCTTGTTGGCCTTGCGCGACCGCGTCATCGGCCGGCTCCCAGCCGCCGCCGAGCGCCATGAACAGCACGACCTGGTCGTCGGCCAGTTGCGCCTCGCTGGCGGCCAATGCGGCGTCGGCGCCGGCCAGTGCGCGTTCAGCGTCGAGCGTGTCGAGGTAGGCGGTGCGGCCGTTGCGGTACAGCTGGCGCGCCTGCGCGGCGACCTTGGCGCTTTCGTCGCGCGAGGCCTGCAGGGCGGCGCGGCGGTCGAGCTCGCGGGCGTAGGTGCCGAGCGCGGTCTCGGTCTCGCGCAGCGCCGTGAGCACGGTGCCGTCGAACTTGGCGAGCGCGGCGCGCGTGCCGGCCTCGGCCTGTGCGATGCGGGCCTGCGCGGCGCCGGTGTTGGGCACGGTCCACGAGATCAGCGGGCCGACGCTCCAGGCCAGCGTGTCCTGGCGGCCGAAGCCGGTGGCATGGCCGGCCGACGAGCCCGACAGGCCCAGCGTGACCTTCGGATAGAGGTCGGCCGTGGCCACGCCGATGCGCGCGGTGGAGGCAGCGAGGCTGCGCTCGGCCTGGCGGATGTCGGGCCGGCGGCGCAGCAGCGCGGCGCCGTCGCCCACCGGCAGCGCGCCGGCCACGCGCGGCGGCGTGGTGCAGTCGGCCACCTCGCGCGGAAAGTCTTGGGGCAGCGCGCCGGTGAGCGTGGCCAGGCGGTAGAGCGCGCCCTGCCGCTGGGCCTTCAGCGGCGGCAGCGCGGCATCGAGCTGCGCGAGCTGGGCGCGCGCGCGGCCGGCGTCGATGGCGCCGGCGCGGCCCGCGCGCTGCAGGCGCTCGGTGACGTTCACGGCGTCCTGTTGCAGCGCGACCGACTTCTGCGCGATCTGCAGCCGCAGGCCGGCCGAGCAAGCTTCGGCGTAGGCGCGCGCGGTGCCGGCCGCGACGTTCACGCGCACGAGGTCGAGCGCGGCTTCGGCGGCCTGGCTGCTGGCGGCCGAGGCCTCGATGGCGCGGCGGATCTGGCCGAACAGGTCGACCTGGTACGACAGCGACGCGCCCGCGCTGTAGTTGAAGGTGTTCGGCGGCGCGTAGCCCTTTTGCAGCAGCGACAGGCCCGAGACATGGCCGAAGGACGGCCCGGCGTTCACGCCGATCGTCGGGTACTTGGCGCCGGCCACTTCGGTTTCGATGGCGCGTTCGCGCTCGAGGTTGGCGACGGCCTGGCGCAGGTCGGTGTTGTGCGCGAGGGCTTGGGTGACGAGCCGGTCGAGCAGCGGGTCGTGGTACAGGCGCCACCAGTGCGCGGGCAGCGGCGCAGCATGGGCCGGTGCTTCGGCGAAAGGCTTGCCGGCAGCCGGCTGGCTGGCCAGCGCTTCGGGCGGTTGCCGGTAGTCGGGGCCGACCGCCGCGCAGGCCGCGAGTCCGGCCGCGATGGCGAGCGAGGCCATGCGAAAGGCGAAGCGGGTCATGGCGGTCATCCCTTCTTCGGTGCGTCAGCAGTGCGGGTGTCGTGTTCGAGGACCTGCACCGTGACGGTCTGGCCGGCCACGAGGCGCGCGCCCTCGGGCAGCGGGTCGAGCTTCACGCGCACCGGGATGCGCTGCGCCAGCCGCACCCAGTTGAAGGTCGGGTTCACGCTGGGCAGCAGGTTGGCGCTGGTGGAGCGGTCGCGGTCGGCGATGCCGGCGGCCACGCTGTCGACCGCGCCTTCGAGCACCGCGCCGCCGCCCATCGGCGTCACGCGCACGCGGTCGCCCAGGTGGATGCGCGGCAGCTTGGTTTCTTCGAAGTAGCCCTCGACGTAGAACGACTGCGCATCGACCAGCGCGAGCACCGGCCGGCCGGCGGCGGCGTAGCTGCCCTGGCGCAGGTCGAGGTTGGTGACGAGGCCGTCGGCCGGCGCGCGCACTTCGGCGCGCTGCAGGTTCAGGCGCGCCGAGTCGAGCGCCACCTCGGCCTGCGCGACGGCGGCCTGGGCCTGCTCGACGCGGGCGCGGGTCTGTTCGCGCGACTCCTTCGACACCAGCTCATCGAGCCCCGTGTTGCGCGCGCTCTCGCGCTGGGCCTGGGCGCTCACGGCGCGCTGCGCGGCGAGCGCGGCCTGCGCCTGGCGCACGGCGAGGTCGTAGCGCGCGCGGTCCACCTCGAACAGCAGCGTGCCGGCGGCGACCGGCTGGTTGTCGCGGATCGGCACGGCCGTGACGAGGCCCGAGACGTCGGGCGCAATCTGGACCACGTTGGCGCGCACGCGGCCGTCGCGCGTCCACGGCGCGAGTTCGTAGTGGTCCCACAGGCGAAAGCCCGCCCAGACGGCGGCGGCCACCACGGCCACGGTGAGGAGAACGCGCAGCAGGCTCTGGGCCCGGGGGTTGTCTGCGAAGGGGTTGGCTTTCATGGGAATCTCTGTGTTGTTTGAGTTGTCATTGCAGGCGTCATTGCAGGTGTGTCGTGAGCCGGCTCAGGCCGTACAGCAGCAGCAGGTACAGCGCCATGTCGAACAGCGCCGGGTGCCACACCCAGCGGTACAGGCCGGTGGCGGCGAGCAGCCGGCGCACGCCCCACAGGGCGAGCAGCGCGGCGCCGGCCAGCAGCATGAGCCAGGGCACATAGAGCCCGTAGAAACTGGCTTCGCCGATCATGCGGAAGCTCCTTGCGGTGAAGAAGACACGCCTGCCAGCGAAGGCGGCGCGTCGGGGAACAGGTTGCGGCGCAGGCCGACCAGCGCGGTGACGGCGGCGCGCGACGCAGTCGAGGTGTCGCGCGCAGCGAGCACCGCCGCCAGCGCTTCATCGATCTGCGGCAGCAGCGCCGCCGGGCGCGGCGCCATGCGGCCTTCGCCGCGCTGGCGGAAGAAGCGCGCGATGCCGCCGAGCAGCGCGGCCGAGGTGGCCATCGGCAACTGGGCGCGCACGCGCTGCAACACGGCGATGTCGGCGCCCATGCGCAGGTCGCGCAGCGCGTCGTTGGCAGCCACGCCCTCGACGGTGCCGCCGGCCTGCGCGATGCGCGGCGCCAGCAGGCCGATGCGGTCGAGCATGCGCACGGCGTAGGCGTCGCTCTGCGCGTACTGCGGCTGGGTGGAAGCGGCCATGTCGCCGAGCTCGCGCCAGGTGGCGCGCTGGATGCGGCGCGCGCTCCAGTCGGCGCCCACCGAGCGCACCAGCCGCGTGACGCGCGCGGCCATCACCACGCCGACGATCTGGCCGGTCATGCTGTTGATGAAGCTCACGAGGTCGGCGCTGGCGGTGTCGTGCATCGCCAGCGTGCCCGACACGCCGAAGACCAGCGCCATCGCGGCCATGAAGTGCGTCGGGCGCGGCAGGTACAGGCCCAGCACCAGGAACAGCGGCGCGCAGACCAGCGCGAGCATGCCGAAGTCCTGCACCGTGGGCATGAGCACGAGCACGTAGACGGCCGAGATGGGAATGGACCACAGCGTCCACTTCAGGAAGCCGTGCATCGCGGGCACGGGGTCGTCCATGGTGGCGAAGAAGCAGCAGAAGACGGCGGCCATCATGGTGGCGGCCGAGCCCATGGTCCAGCCCGTGAGGATCCAGAACGCGCCGCACACGCAGATGGCGATGACGGCGGCCAGCGCCGACAGCAGCGCCATGCCGTGGTCGCGGTGCATCGCGCGCTGGCCCAGCGCGGCCGTGCGGCGCAGCGGCGCGCCGCCCTTCAGGCCTTCGTCGATGTCGCGGCGCAGCCGGGCGCAGGCGGTCCAGCCGTCGACCAGTTCTTCGAGCCGGCCCGCCAGGCCGATGCGCAGCGCGCGGGCCCAGGGGCTGAGCCCCGTGTCCTGCGCGGTGCCCAATGCGGCGATCGCCTGGCGCAGCGCCTGCAGGCGTGCAGAGGCGTCGACGGCCGGGTCGCTCTCGTCGCGCAGCCATTGCGCGGCCAGCGCCAGCACGGCGGTGACGTCGGGCGCGAGGCGGCCTTCGGCTTGCGCCAGCGCCTGCAGCCGGTCTTCGACGGCCGACAGCGCGGGCGTGAGCGCCGCCACGCGGTCCTGCATGGCGCGGATCGCGCCGGCGGTCCAGCGCAGGTGCGTGGTGTCGAAGGGCACGTGGGTCGAAAGAAGGCGCAGCTGCGTGATGTCGCCGGCGAGGCGCCGGCGGTCGTCGTCCAGGCGCTTGGGGTCGGCGTCCTTGGGGGTGCTGCGGTCGCCGGGCTGGAACAGGTCGCCGATCCACTGGCGCGCGTCTTTCAGCGTGCGGTCGAGCAGGCCCAGCACGGTGGGCGCGAGCCCGGCGGGCAGCACGAGGCTGTGGACCAGCGTGGCGCAGAAGATGCCCAGGCCGATCTCTTCCACGCGCGCCACGGCGGTGTCGAACAGCACGAGCGGCGTCTGCACCGACGGAAAGCCGATCAGCGCCGCCGTGTAGCCCGCGAGCATGAAGACGTACGAGCGCGGCGTGCGGTCGAGCAGCGACACATACAGGCACAGCCCGACCCACAGTGCGAGCACCAGCGTGAGCAGCTCGGGCGCGTTGGACAGCGCGGGCACCATGAGCACGGTGGCGACGCTGCCGATGAGCGTGCCGCAGAAGCGGAACACCGCCTTGGAGCGCACGGCACCGGCCAGCGGGTGGGCGACGACGTAGGTGGTCATGAGCGCCCAGAACGGGCGCGGCAGGCCGGCGCGGCTGGCCAGGTACATCGCCAGCATCGCGGCGGCGAAGCTCTTGACGGAAAAGAGAACTTCCGCGCGGGTGAAGCGCGGCAGCGCCATCGACATCGCCATTTACGAGCCGCGCCCTTCCTGCTGCAGGCTCTGCATGCCGGCGGCACTGCGGCCGAGCTTGGCCTCGAGCGCGCCGAAGACGCGCAAGGTGGCGGCGATGTCCTCGTCGGGAATGCCTTCGAACAGCGCGGCGCGCATCTGGCGCAGCGCGGCCTCGATGGGCTCGCAGACGGCGCGGCCCGCGGGCGTGAGGTGCAGCGTCTTGGCGCGGCGGTCGGCCGGGTCTTCGCGACGCTCGACGAAGCCGGCCTCGACCAGCTGGTCGAGCGAGCGCACCAGCGAGGGCCCTTCGATGCCCAGCGCCTCGGCCACCGTGCCCTGGCGCACGCCGTCTTCCATGCGCCCGAGCACCACGACCGGCCAGGCCAGCGTCTGCGACAGGCCGACATGCGCCACCGCCTTGTCGGCCGCCGCGCGGTAACCGCGCTGGAGCACCGACAGCGAGGTGCCGAGCCGCATCAGCGCGTGTTCGCGCAACGGGGAGATGGGTTCGGTATCGGCCACGGCGTTATCAATTAGTTAGCTTGCTAACAATTGTACGGGTTTCTACCGAGTCTTGCACGCAGCTGCTCACGCCATCAGCGCGCGGCCCAGGGAAAAGGGGGAGAGAAAGAAAAGTGTGAAGCTCGCCGATAAGCCGGATTCTGTGCACCGGAGCCCTCTTGCGAAGACCCCGGCGTGACCGCCATTACTCTGGGCCGTTTGTCGCCAAACGGCTCGATGCCACCTACCCGCCAGCTCAGCGGAACCACCTCGATACTGGCCTACTTGGTGTTGCTGCGCGCAGAGATTGCCCGTTTCACCCGAACTGAATCGGCTCGTCTCTGTTGCTCTGATCCTCACCTCACGGTGGAGAGTCGTTAACTCCTGCGCTGTCCTGTGCAGTCCGGACGTTCCTCCAGTGCGATCTTTCGACCCGATGCTGTTGCCCGAAGGCAGAGCATCGTCCCTTTCGGGCTTGCACCAGCGGCGGTCTGGCGTGCTTCACCTCTCGATTATCGCCCGCCCCATCAATGACCCTTCAAGCGGTGTCGCGCGCCGGTCGTCAGCCGGGCGTTTCGTGGTCGCCGGCCTGCACCAGGCCCAGCTTGCGCAAGGTCCGGTGGAAGTTGCTGCGGTCGATACCGGCCTCGCGCGCGGCGCTGGCCACGCGGCCGCCGTGGCGGGCCAGCACTTCCGAGAGCCAGGCCCGCTGGAAGGCCTCGGTCGCCTCGCGCAACGTGCCGCCAGCGATGGCAGGCTCCGCGTGTTCGTTCGCCGGCGCCTGCACGGGCGCTGCGACGGCGCTCCCCACGGCAGCGCTGTCCAGCGCCAGATGATGCGGTTCGATGGCCGTCCAGCGCGAACCGCGCGGCTGCTCCCTGAACGCCCGCAGCGAGGCGCGGCTGATCACGTGCTCGAGCTCGCGCACGTTGCCCGGCCAGCCGTGCGCCAGCATGGCGGCCTTCGACGCCGGCGAGAGCCGCAGGTTGCGCGCGCCCAGCCGGTGCTGGTTCTCCTCGAGAAAGCTGCCGGCCAAGACGAGCACGTCGCGCCCGCGTTCGCGCAGCGGTGCGACGACCAGCGGATAGACCGACAGCCGGTGGTACAGGTCGGCGCGAAAGCGCCCCTGCGCGATCGCCGCGGGCAGGTCGCGGTTGGTGGCCGCGATCACGCGCACGTCGACCTTGCGCATGCGGTCGCTGCCGGGGCGCTGCACCTCGCCGCTTTGCAGCACGCGCAGCAGCTTGGCCTGCACGCTCAGCGGCAGCTCGCCGACCTCGTCGAGAAAGAGCGTGCCGCCATCGGCGATCTCGAACTTGCCGTCGCGGTCCTGCACGGCGCCGGTGAACGCGCCGCGCTTGTGGCCGAAGAGTTCGCTGTCGGCCAGCGACTCGGGCAGCGCCGCGCAGTTGACCTGCACGAGCGGCTGCTCGCTGCGGCGCGAGCGCGCGTGCAGGCGCTGCGCGACGAGGTCCTTGCCGACGCCGGTTTCGCCGAGCAGCAGCACCGTGAGGTCGGACACGGCGACCGTGTCGATCTCGTGGCACAGCTGCTTCATCGCCGGGCTGCTGCCCAGCAGCTCGCGCGGCGCGCCACGCCCCGCACGCAGCGCCTGCGCGACGGCTTGCTCGCGCATCGCGCGCGCCTGCATCTCGCGGATCGTGTCGGCGGCCTCGATGCCGGTTTCGACGAGGGCGATCAGTGCTTCCATCTGCGCCGGGCCCACGGCATCGAAGGCGTGCGGTTCCAGCGCGTCCAGCGTCAGCAGGCCCCAGACGGCGCCGCGCAGGCGCAGCGGCGCGCCCATGCAGTCGTGCACCGGCAGGATGCCCGGCTGGCCGGCGACGAGGCCGTCGTACGGGTCGGGCAGGTTGCTGTCGTGGGCGAAGCGCAGGCCCCGTTCGCTGGCGAGCAGGCGCGCGAAACGCGGATGGGCGGCGACGGGAAACTGGCGCCCCAGGGTTTCATCGCTCAGGCCGTCGACCGCGACGGGCTTCAGCACGTCGACGTCGAGCTGCAGCAGCGCGGCGGCATCGCAGCGGACCAGCCCGCGCGCGGCGGCGAGCAGTGACCGGTAGCGGGCGGCCTCAGCTTCGGGCTCGGCCTCGGGTGGTGAGGCCTCGGTGGTCGAATCGACACGCAATGTGGTCATAAGTACAACGCCGAAGTTGTTGTGAATTTGACCACACCCAATAAATCCCCAATGGCGTCAAGCACTTGCAGAGGCCTTCCGGCTGGCACGGATCGTGAGAAGACAAAGGCATCTCAACAGAGGAAGCGCCAGACCATGAATCCGCAAACCATCGCCATCGTCAAGTCCACCGTGCCCGCGCTCCAGGCCCATGGCGAGGCCATCACCAGCCACTTCTACAAGATCATGTTCGAGGGCCATCCGCAGGTGAAGGCCTTCTTCAACGAGGCGCACCAGGCGGCCGGCACGCAGGCGCGCGCGCTGGCGGGGGCGGTCATCGCGTACGGCGCGCACATCGACCGACTCGAAGCGATCGCCGGCGCCCTGCCCCGCATCATCCAGAAGCACGCCGCGCTGGGCGTGCTGCCGGAGCACTACCCGATCGTCGGCCACTACCTGCTGCGCGCCGTGAAGGAAGTGCTCGGCGATGCCGCGACCGACGAGGTGATCGCCGCCTGGGGCGAGGCCTATGAATCGCTGGCGGGCCTGCTCATCGCCGCGGAAGAAGCGGTCTACAGCGCCAACGCGGCGCAACCCGGCGGATGGCGCGGCACGCGCGAGTTCCGCGTGGCCCGGCGCGAGGACGAGAGCGAGGTCATCACCTCGTTCTACCTGGAGCCCGTGGACGGCGGCGCGCTGCTGGCGTTCTCGCCGGGACAGTACCTCACGCTGGTGCTGGAGATCGACGGCCAGCCGGTGCGGCGCAACTACTCGCTGTCCGACGCGCCGGGCAAGCCGTGGTACCGCATCAGCGTGAAGAAGGAAGAAGGCGGCCGCGCCTCGAACTGGCTGCACGAGGCCGCCGCGGTCGGCACGCGGCTGCAGGTGCAGGCGCCGTGCGGCGACTTCGTGCTGCAGCCCGCGGGCGAGCAGGCGCGTCCCCTCGTGCTGGTGACGGGTGGTGTGGGCATCACGCCCGCCATGAGCATGCTCGAATCGGTGGCGCACACGGGCCGGCCGGTGCACTTCGTCCATGCGGCGCGGCACGGCGGCGCGCACGCCTTCCGCGCCCGCGTCGACGCACTCGCGCAGCGGCATGCGAACGTGAAGCCGCTGTATGTCTACGACGCGCCGCGCGACACCGACACGCCGCACGCGACCGGTTTCGTCACCCGCGAGCTGCTGGCCGGATTGCTGCCAGAAGACCGCGACGTCGACCTGTACTTTCTCGGACCGAAGCCCTTCATGCAGGCGGTGTATGCCAACGGGCTGGCGCTCGGCGTGCCGAAGCAGCAGCTTCGCTACGAGTTCTTCGGGCCGCTGGAAGCCCTGGAGGCCTGAACCGCAACGGCCTGCCATCCCCTCGTGCTGAAACGGTCGCGGGCCGGGTGCAACCCGGCCCAGGGGGCGCCACAATGCGCGCTGACCATCCGACCCTCGCACCCAAGGAGATTCCATGAAGGCCCAGAACATCCTCCAGACCATCGGCAACACGCCGCACATCCGCATCAACCGCCTGTTCGGCCATGCGAAGCAGCAGGTCTGGATCAAGTCGGAGCGCGCCAACCCCGGCGGCTCGATCAAGGACCGCATCGCACTGTCGATGGTGGAAGACGCCGAGAAGAGCGGCGCGCTGAAACCCGGCGGCACCATCGTCGAGCCGACCTCGGGCAACACCGGCATCGGCCTGGCGATGGTCGCGGCCGTCAAGGGCTACAAGCTGATCCTGGTGATGCCCGACAGCATGTCGGTGGAGCGCCGCCGCCTCATGCTGGCCTACGGCGCCACCTTCGACCTCACGCCGCGCGCCAACGGCATGAAGGGCTCCATCGCCCGCGCCGAGGAAATCGTGGCCGGCACGCCGGGCGCGTGGATGCCGCAGCAGTTCAACAACCCCGCCAACGTCGACGTGCACGTGCGCACCACGGCCGAAGAAATCGCGGCCGACTTTCCCGAAGGCATCGATGTGCTCATCACCGGCGTGGGCACGGGCGGCCACATCACCGGCGTGGCGAAGGTGCTCAAGAAGAAGTGGCCCAAGCTGCAGGTGTTCGCGGTGGAGCCCGTGGCCTCGCCCGTGATCTCGGGCGGCGCGCCGGCGCCCCACCCCATCCAGGGCATCGGCGCGGGCTTCATTCCGAAGAACCTGGACACCTCGCTGCTCGACGGCGTGCTGCAGGTCGACGCAGAGCCGGCGCGCGAAATGGCGCGCCGCTGCGCGGTCGAGGAAGGCATCCTGGTCGGCATCTCGTCGGGCGCGACGCTCGCGGCCATTGCGCAGAAGCTGCCCTCGCTGGCGCCCGATGCGGTGGTGCTGGGCTTCAACTACGACACGGGCGAGCGCTACCTGTCGGTCGAAGGCTTCCTGCCCGCCTGATCCAGCTACAAGTTTCATAGCGCCCCGGGCGCTTAAAATCGTCGGTCTGCTTGATAACCACAAGCCCCACGACATGCTGCGAATCTCCGAACTCAAACTCCCGCTCGACCACGCCCCAGAGGCGCTGGCCACCCTGATCGCCCGAACGCTCGACGTTCCGACCGAAGCGATCGCCTCCCACACCGTCTACAAGCGCAGCTTCGACGCCCGCAAGGTCGACCTGCTCACGGTCTACATCTGCGACGTGCAGGTGGCCGACGCCGCGCTCGAGGCCGCGCTGCTGGCCAAGCACGCCAGCCACCCGCACATCCAGCCCGCGCCCGACATGCGCTACACGCCGCCGGGTCAGGCGCCCGCGGACGCCACGCGCCCCGTGGTGATCGGCTTCGGCCCCTGCGGCATCTTCGCGGCGCTGATGCTCGCGAAGATGGGCTTCAAGCCCATCGTGCTCGAACGCGGCAAGACCGTGCGCCAGCGCACCCGCGACACCTGGGGCCTGTGGCGCAAGAGCGTGCTCAACCCCGAGTCGAACGTGCAGTTCGGCGAAGGCGGCGCCGGCACCTTCTCGGACGGCAAGCTCTACAGCCAGATCAAGGACCCGCGCTTCCTCGGCCGCAAGGTGATGGAAGAGTTCGTGAAGGCCGGCGCGCCGCCTGAAATTTTGTACGTCGCGCATCCGCACATCGGCACCTTCAAGCTGGTGAAGGTGGTGGAGAACATCCGCGAGCAGATCGTGGCGCTCGGCGGCGAGATCCGCTTCGAGCAGCGCGTGACCGACGTGCACATCGAAGACGGTCACCTGCGCGGCCTGACGGTGCTCGACCAGACGACCGGCCAGAGCAGCGAACTGCGCGCCGACCACGTCGTGATGGCGCTGGGCCACAGCTCGCGCGACACCTTCGAGATGCTGCACGCGCGCGGCGTGCACATCGAGGCCAAGCCCTTCTCCATCGGCTTCCGTGTCGAGCACCCGCAGGGCCTGATCGACCGTGCCCGCTGGGGCCGCCACGCGGGCCATCCGCTGCTGGGCGCGGCCGACTACAAGCTGGTGCACCACGCCAGCAACGGCCGCTCGGTCTACAGCTTCTGCATGTGCCCCGGCGGCACCGTGGTCGCGGCCACCAGCGAGCCGGGCCGCGTGGTCACCAACGGCATGAGCCAGTACTCGCGCAACGAACGCAACGCCAACGCGGGCATCGTGGTGGGCATCGACCCGAAGGACTTCCCCGGCGATGCGCTCGCGGGCATCGCGCTGCAGCGCCAGCTCGAAAGCAACGCCTACGTGCTCGGCGGCAGCAACTACCACGCGCCGGGCCAGCTGGTGGGCGACTTCATCGCCGGCAAGCCGTCGACCGCGCTCGGAAGCATCATCCCGTCGTACAAGCCCGGCGTGACACCGACCGACCTGCACCAGGCCCTGCCCGCCTACGCCATCGAGGCGATGCGCGAAGCCTTCCCGGCCTTCGGTCGCAAGATCAAGGGCTTCGACACGCACGACGCCGTGCTCACCGGCGTGGAAACGCGCACCTCGTCGCCGATCAAGATCACGCGCGGCGACGACTTCCAGAGCCTCAACGTGCGCGGCCTCTACCCGGCCGGCGAAGGCGCGAGCTACGCGGGCGGCATCCTGTCGGCCGGCGTGGACGGCATCAAGGTGGCCGAGGCCGTGGCGCGCAGCGTGCTCGGCAGCGCCGTTTGACGATGCACTTCCACCGTCCCACCACCGGCCAGCTGGCCGTCGCCACGCTGGCGATGGCCGCCGTGGTGCTCGCGTCCAACCTCCTGGTGCAGTTCGCCATCAACGACTGGCTCACCTGGGGCGCCTTCACCTACCCGGTGGCCTACCTCGTGAGCGACCTCGTCAACCGGCGCTTCGGCCCCGGCATGGCGCGGCGCGTGGCGTGGGTCGGCTTCGCGGTCGCCGTGGCGGTGTCGCTGCTGCTGGCGCCGGCGCGCATCGCCGCCGCCTCGGGCCTGGCCTTCATCGCCTCGCAACTGCTCGACATCCGCGTGTTCGACCGCCTGCGCCGGGGCCTGTGGTGGCGCGCGCCGCTGGTGGCCACGGTGATCGCGGCCGTGCTCGACAGCATCGTCTTCTGGGGCATCGCCTTCGCAGGCACCGACGGCCCCTGGCTCACCTGGGCGCTCGGCGACCTGGGCGTGAAGCTCGGTGTCGGTGTGCTGATGCTGCTGCCGTTCCGGCTGCTGATCGGGAGGCAGGTCCCTGACCGAGGTGACCGAGGCACTGCACGCGCATGACCATCCGCCCTGACAATACCCGCAGGATGTTCCGACCGCGCTGACCGCGCGGGACCGGTTGTTCTTTTTCTTCCCTTTCCATCCCCTCGCGCCCATCGCCGAGCCTTCCGTATGACCGACGCATCCACCGCCGCCCCGAACACGAACTCGCGCAACGCACGGCGCCAGCGCCCGGACATGGCCGAGCAGCTGCAGCAGCTGAAGGCCGGCGCGGGCAGCACCGACGCAGGCGCTGACGCGTCGGCGGCGCAGCCCGCCCCCGCGCAACAGCAGCAACAACGCCCGCCGCGCGCCAAGCAACAGCGCCCGCATGGGCAGCAGCAGCCGCAGCAAGGGCGCAAGCCGCGCGGACAGCAGCCGCAACAGCAACAACAGCCCGAAGCCCAGCGCGCACCGCGCAAGGTCAACCCGGTGCTCGAGCGCCTGTTCGAGCTGTACCCGCAGCTCTTCGGCGCGCGCTTCGTGCCGCTGAAGCTCGGCGTGTACGAAGAGCTGATCGCGCGTCATCCCGAAGACTTCAAGGCCGAAGACCTGAAGATCGCGATGGGCCAGCATGCACGCTCCACGCGCTACCTCGAGAGCGTGGCCGCCGGCCATGCGCGCCACGACCTGGACGGCAACGCGCTCGACCCGGTCGCGCCCGAGCACGTGCACCACGCCATCCTCGAGCTGCACCGCCGCCGCTCGCACCGCAACCCCGGCGAAGACCTGCGTCCGCAGCTGGTGACGCGCATCGCCAAGGCCATCGAAGCCTCGGGCCTCGACCACGAGGCCTATGCCGTGCTGGTGCGCTCGCGCGATGCCAACAACAACGCCGTCGTCGACGAAGCCCTGGCCGAACTCGCCCAGCAGGCCGCCAAGCGCGAAGCCCTGCTGCGCGCCTTCGAAGCCAGCGGCCGCAGCGAGCAGGAGTTCGCCGACATGTACGGCATGAAGCCGGGCGACGTGACGCGCACGCTGCAGCGGGTGCGGGACGACAAGAAGCGGGCCGAGGCTGCGGCAGAGGCCGCCGCCGCTGCGGCCGCAGCGGCACCGGAAGCAGTACCAGAAGCTGCGCCGCAAGCCGCCGAATCCGCACCGGACACGCCCGCGTCCGACGAGCCTGCCGCCACCGGCAATTGAACGGCCTGAAGCGCCCAGAAGGCTGCAACTGTGCAGTCTGACTGCGGCGCGGCGAATTTTTCGCCAGGGATCGGCGCTCAGGAAACGTTTTTACACATTTCCAGCTACATTCCTTCGGCCCATTCCGGGCGGAGGAGAAGTTCATTTGAAAAGAGTCATCAGGCTGCTTCTCGCGGCCGTGGCTGTTTCCGTGTTCGCGAGCGGCTGCGCGGTCAACCGCGCAACAGCGACCGTCGATCCCTCGGCAAATCTCGACAAGCTGCGCGTGGTGCAGGTCAGGAAGCTCGAGGGTGAAGACGGCACGCTCCAGAAGCTGATTGCCGGCAATCTGCGCAAACGCGGTTTCGAGGTCACGGAAGAAGCCAAGCCCCCCGAGCCAGTCGACGCTGTCGTCACCTACGTGGACAAGTGGATGTGGGACATCACCATGTACCTCGTCGAGCTCACCGTCACGATCCGCGAACCGAAGTCCGACTACCCGTTGGCCACCGGCAATTCGCTCCACACCTCCCTCACACGCCTCTCGCCGCCCGAAATGGTCGACGAAGTGGTCGGCAACATCTTCAAAGAATCGGACAAGACCAAATGATCAACACCACCACCCTTCGCCGCGCAGGCGCCCTGGCCGTTCTCTCCGTCGTCGTCGTGCTCGCGGGCTGCGCCTCGTCGGCCAACCGCGAGGCCATGACGCCCACCAGCATCGCTTCGAGCAAGAAGCTGCCCTACTCGGTGTCGGTGAAGACCGGCGGCGGCAATGAAACGAACCCGCTCTGGAGCTCGGACATCACCAACGAAGACCTGGGTGCCGCCATCGAGAAGTCGGTCACGCAATCGGCCCTGTTCAAGGAAGTCGTCAAAGGCAAGAGCGGCGACTACGAGCTGTCGGTCTCGATCGTCAAGCTGACCAAGCCCACGTTCGGCGCCGCGTTCACGGTCGACATGGAAGCGGGCTGGTCGCTCATCAAGACCTCCGACAAGTCGGTGGCGATGCGCCAGGTCATCAAGTCGACCTACACGGGCGGCGCGTTCGACTCGCTCGTCGGCACGACCCGCCTGCGCATGTCGGTGGAAGGTGCCGCGCGCAACAACATCAAGCAGGGCCTGGAAGCCGTCTCGGCGCTCAACCTCTGAGCGAACGACACACCGTTCTTCGGTGAATGAAAAAGGGGCTGGTGAATCACCAGCCCCTTTTTCTTTGTGCCGCTGCGCGGCCTGTCCGTGCTCAGCGCGCGTTCTGCAGCGCCGCGATGCGCTCTTCGATCGGCGGGTGCGTGGCAAACAGCTTGCCCATCGCGCCCGTGATGCCCATGGCTTCCACGGCCTTGGGCAGCTCGCCGGCCGGCAGGCCGCCCAGGCGCGCGAGTGCGTTCATCATCGGCTGGCGGTTGCCCATGAGTGCGGCGGCGCCGGCGTCGGCGCGGAACTCGCGCTGGCGCGAGAACCAGGCCACCACGATCGCGGCGGCGAAGCCGAGCACGATGTCCAGCACGATGGTGCTCACGTAGTAGCCGATGCCGGGGCCCGACGAGCGGTCGTCGCCGCGGCGCAGGAAGCTGTCGACCGCGTAGCCGATCACGCGCGAGAGGAACACGACGAAGGTGTTCATCACGCCCTGGATCAGCGTCATCGTGACCATGTCGCCGTTGGCGATGTGCGCGACTTCGTGGCCGATGACGGCCTCGACCTCTTCACGCGTCATGCCCTGCAGCAGGCCGGTGGACACGGCCACGAGCGACGAGTTCTTGAACGCGCCGGTGGCGAAGGCATTGGGCTCGCCTTCGAAGATGCCGACCTCGGGCATGCCGATGCCGGCCTTGTCGGCGAACTTGCGCACGGTGCCGACGATCCAGGCCTCGTCGGGCGACTGGGGGTTGTCGATCATGCGCAGGCCGGCCGTCCACTTGGCCATGGGCTTGCTGATGAGCAGCGAGATGATCGCGCCGCCGAAACCCATGACCAGCGCAAAGCCGAGCAGCGCCGTCAGGTTGAGCCCGTTGGCCGTGAGAAAGCGGTTGACGCCGAGCAGGCTGGCGACCACGCCGAGCACCGCGACGACCATCACGTTGGTCAGGACGAACAGAAGGATACGTTTCAAGTTGAATTCTCCGTGGGGAAATCTGCCCCCTTAGATAAGGGCCCCGGGGCCCTCTTCAAGCCGCGCGCGACGGGGAGGCCCTCGGTGTTGCTTCCGGTGGAGCCATGATAGGAGCAAAAGTTCTGGCGCCCCGATATTCCCCGCAGGAGTCAAGGCCTGTCAGAAAAGGCCGCTGGTGCCCGGTGCCGGGCGGGTGGAGATGTCGGCCTCGAGCCGGGCGCGACGGCGACTGCCCTGCGTCCAGCGCAGTGCAAACAGCACGCCGTTGACCAGCACCAACCCCGCGGCGAACAGCCACCAGAGCACATGCGCGCCCGCTGCGGTCATGCGCGAGGCATCGAGGCTCGGGTCGACGCGCACCCACGGCGTGCCGGTGGTGTCCTTGCCGCTGGCGGTGACGAGGCCTTCGAGCGTGAAGGGCTTCAGGCCTTCCGCGGTGGCATTACGCTGCAGACGGGTCCAGCGGGCGAGCAGGGAACTGTCGGTGTCGTCTTCGGCGACATCGGCCACGGGCGCGCCTGCGGCCGACACATCGTCACTTCCTTCGCCGGGCGCCTGCACCCGCGCGTTGCCGATGCGGGTGGGAGATGCCAACAGCACGCCGCCCTGGGCGGGCACGATGGCCGGAAGCGCAGCCTCGATCTTCGCGGCCACCACGCTGTCGACCGCTTGCGCCAGCGCACGCTGCACGGACGCCAGCTGCTGACGCGACAGCACGAGGTCGGCGTTCTCCTTCCCCGCTGCCGCGCTGGTCGCCAGCGCCTGCCAGGTGTTCACGGGCGTCTCGACGCCGTCCTTGTCGACCGTGGCATCGATGGCGCGCACGAGCTCGCGCTGCAGGCGCTCGCAGGCGGCGGGCGACAGGCCCGCGGCGTCCTTGCAGGCGGCGTCGATCATCGCCACCGAGCGGTCGAAGCCGCGCACGGTCAACGGCACGCTCTCGCGCGCACGGTAGGCCGCGAGCGGGTCGGAGGCCTGTCCGCCCATCTGCTGCATTCGCAGCATCGCGATCAGGCTGGCCATCGCGTGATTCTCGGTGGCGCGAAGAAAACCGGGCTCGGCGAGCGCCAGCACGCTGGGCGGGATGTCGAGCGCGGGGATGACGGGCGCGGTGCCGTTCCAACGCACGAAGCTGCAATCGATGGCGGGCACGCCGCTGTGGTGTTCTTCGGCACGGCCGCTCATGTCGATCTCGCACCGGCCTTCGCCTTCCATGCGCGCGCGGCTGCCCCACCGCGGCGGCTTGTCGGCGAGCTGCCCGGCATCGCCATAGGTGGCCGTGGCACCGCCATTCGTGAGCCATTGCGCGGCCAGTGCGGCCTCGCCGCGCGGGTCCGGTGCCGACAGCGCGACCGCGCCGATGGCCAGCAGGCCGATGACCAGATGCAGCAAGTGCCGCCCCCAGTACGCGGGCCGGAAACGCCGCCATTCGTCGGCCACCGACCACTTGTCGCCGAAGCTCACGGCGCTGTAGTCGCTGGTGCGCAGCTCGGCTTCGATCACCTCGCCGTAAGGGACCGACGCCGTCGTGCGCCAATGCGAAGGCAGCACCAGGCTCAGCTTGTCGCCGATGAACAGCCCCACGTTCTGGACCGACGCGTTGCTGGCGTTGACCACCGCGATCTGGTTGAGCATGCCGCGCACGCGGTTCACCGGCTGCGGTTGCCGCACAGGCGCCGTCGCCGGTGGCTTGCGCACGAACAGCCACGCGGCCCACAGGCCTACGAGCAGGCCTGCGCCCATCAGGTAGACGCTCACCGCCTGCGTGGCGTCCCAGGTAGCGGCCCACAACAGCACGAAGGCGAGCAGCCAGGCGAAGGCCGAGGCCCAGCCGCCGCGCCCCACGCGGCTCTCGACCTCCTCGGGCGTTTCGGTGCGCTGGCTCAGGATGTCGACTTCGCCGCGCTGGTAGCGCGCGCTCGGGTCAGTCGCGACGGATGCGGCCACGGCTTCGGGCACGGCCGCACCGGTGTCTGCGCCGACCTCGTCCAGGGATGGAAGCGCACCGATCTCGCCGCGCTTCCATTGCTGGTCCTGCGCCTGCTGGCGCTGCGCGCGCTGTCGGCCTTCGAGCAGATCGAAGCCGTTCAGGCGGATCACGACGGCGCACTTTCCGGCCAGCACCACCAGCGCCTGGTTGTGCGGCTCGATGTAGTCGATGGCGTCGTAGGGCAGCAGCACATCGACATCGCCGATGGTGTCGTGCTCGGTGGACGAGCCCTGCGTCGACAGGCCATGGCGCAGGAACACACCGCTGAGTTCGCGCACGTTGTCGTCGACCGTGAGCTTCTGCCCCATCAGGAAGGGTTGCAGTGCCGATTTTTCTTCGTCGGTGATGCGACGCAGCACCGGTGCATTGCGGAAGTCCTTCAGGGCACTCCGGTTGTCGGAGCGTCGCGACATGTAGACGATGAAGCTGTAGATCCCGTAAAGAATCAGCCCCACCTTGAGCACGATGATGATGGTGTCCATCTTTTTGACCTCTCCCCTGGCATGTGAACGTATGACGCGCGCGTGGCGCGCGATGCAAGCGCTGGGCAAAGGCCCCTCCCGGGCCCATGAACGCTAGCGCGACTTCAGCCCTGACAACGCGCCCGGCAAGGGTCGAAAGACCTGCGGGTCGGCATAGAACGAAGCCGATGTATTTTCGACGCACCAGCCGGGCACACCGAGCACCGGAATAGGAACGAAAGGCTTCGCTTCGAGCTGTTTCGCATCGATATTTCTCGCGATTGCCGCATCGTCGAGGGCTGCGGCGCCGGTCGCACGGTGCGTCAGCAGCACATGCGCGGTGATCGGCTTGCGCGGCACCACCAGCTTTTCAAGCAGCGCATGACCGAAGAGCAGCAGGCGCGCCTCATGCCACAGGCTGCGCCGCGTGACGAACAACGCCTGCCAGTCGCGCGCCACCAGCGCCTCCCACAGCGCAGGCGGCGCATCGAGCATCGCACCGTTCTCGTCGAAGAGCGTGAGCGCATCGCGCAGCGGCCCGCGCGTGGCGCCGACGCCGGCGCGTGCGATCTCGGCGGCCTGCAGTTCGTTGAGCCGGCGCTTGGTTTCAGGGAAAGCCAGCCAGACGAGGCCGTTGAAGAAGTCGTGCAAGTTGTCGCGCGTGGGCACGGTGCGCGTGCGGAAGATGTGGGCCTCGTAGGCCTGGCCCTCGGGCAGCGCGTCCTGCGTGACGAAGTCGGGCACGCCGGGTGGCTTGGCGCTTTGCAGCGCGGCGGCGACGGTGCCGGTCTGTGCGGCGGCCCGCGCCACGGCTTCGCCGGGATCACGGTACGGGGCCAGCCAGGGTGCGGCCCAATCGATGGCCGCAACCGCCGGCAGGCCCGGGCTCAAGGCGCGGACGCCCCCGTCCATCGGATGCGGTCGGGATGCTGCATCACCGCGAACTCGCCCGTGAGCTTGTCGAAGAGCTTGAGCGAGCTGCCGCTCTTGCTGAGCAGGCCGGCGGTGCGCAGGGCCTTGGCCACGTCGTTGAGCGGCACGTCGGTGCCGCGGCGCAGCGCGGGCACGGCCTGCAAGATGAACTCGGCGGCTTCGGAAATTTCAGGCTGCTGCGGCGGTGGCGGTGCCACCGGCTTGGCCGTCTTCGCCGCCGTCTTGCGCGCGGTCTTGGCCGCAGCCTTCTTCGCAGGGGCGGTCTTCGCAGCCGGCGTCTTCTTCGCAGCCGCCACCTTCTTGGCCGGCGCGGTGCGCACGGCCGGCTTGATGCCGTGGTGCGCGAGGTCGATGAAGCTGTCGTAGACGCCGACGGTCTCTTCGCCGGTCTTGCCCTGCTGGCCGATGCCGCAGACGCGGCAGCCCTTTTCGCGCAGGCGGATCACGAGCGGCGCGAAGTCGGAGTCGGACGACACCAGCACCACCACGTCGGGCCGCTCGGCGATCACGAGGTCGATGGCGTCGACGGCCAGCGCGATGTCGGTGCTGTTCTTGCCCGCCGACAGGTTCACCATGGGCCGTACCGACAGCCGCTTGAACAGCGCCTGGCGGTTCACGGCCATCTCGGCGTTGCAGTAGGCACGGCGCACATGGATGGCACCGTAGTCCTCCATCGTGCGCTGCACGGCCTGCTCGATCACGTCGGCCGAGACGTTGTCGGCGTCGATCAGCAGCATCACGCGCAGCGACGACAGGGGCACCGGCGCCGTCACGCGAGCTTCCATTGCACGGTCTCGCCGCCGCGCAGCGGCTTGAGCGTGGCTTCGCCGTAGGGCACGGTCTCGGGCAGGGTCCAGGTTTCGCGCTTGAGCGTGATGGTGTCGGTGTGGCGCGGCAGGTCGTAGAAGTCGGGGCCGTGGAAGCTGGCGAAGCCTTCGAGCTTGTCGAGTGCGTTCACGCTGTCGAAGGCCTCGGCGTACAGCTCGATGGCGGTGAGCGCGGTGTAGCAGCCGGCGCAGCCCAGTGCATGTTCCTTCAGGTGCGCGGGGTGCGGCGCGCTGTCGGTGCCCAGGAAGAAGCGGTCGCTGCCGCTGGTGGCCGCCTCGACCAGCGCGACGCGGTGCGTCTCGCGCTTGAGCACGGGCAGGCAGTAGTAGTGCGGGCGGATGCCGCCGGTGAAGATGGCGTTGCGGTTGTACAGCAGGTGGTGCGCCGTGATGGTGGCGGCGGTGAAGCGATCGGCGTCGCGCACGTAGTGGGCGCCTTCCTTGGTGGTGAGGTGCTCGAACACCACCTTGAGCTCGGGGAAGTCACGGCGCAGCGGAATCATCACGCGGTCGACGAACACGGCTTCGCGGTCGAACAGGTCGATGGCCGGGTCGGTCACTTCGCCGTGCACCAGCAGCAAGAGGCCGTGCTTCTGCATGGCCTCGAGCGTCTTGTAGGTCTTGCGGATGTCGGTCACGCCGGCATCGCTGTTGGTGGTGGCGCCGGCCGGGTAGAGCTTGAGCGCACGCACGCCGGCTTCGGCAGCCAGCGCGATTTCTTCGGGCGGCAGCTTGTCGGTCAGGTAGAGCGACATCACGGGCTCGAAGGACGTGCCCGCGGGCACGGCGGCGCGGATGCGGTCGCGGTAGGCCACGGCCTGGGCGGCGGTGGTCACGGGCGGACGCAGGTTCGGCATGATCAGCGCGCGGCCGAACTGGCGGGCGCTGTGGGGCACGACGGCTTCGAGGGCGGCGCCATCGCGCACGTGCAGGTGCCAGTCGTCTGGGCGGGTGATCGTGAGGGTGTCTGTCATTGCGGCGAGATTGTCGCATCGCCCCTCGACCGGAGCACCCCCGGGCTACCCCAGCAGGTACTCCCGCACCAGCAGGCGCGCCCGGTGCAGCCGGCTCTTCACGGCGCCCGGCGGCTCGCCCAGGCGCTCGGCGATCTCGGCGATGGTGAGTTCCTCGAAGTCGCGCAGCAGCACGACCTCGCGGTAGTGCGCTGGCAGCGATTCGAGCGCATGGGCCAGGTCGATGCGCAGCGCGTGGTCGCTGCGGGCCGCGAGCTGGCGTTCGACGGTGTCTTCGTCGAGCGGGTCGTGGCGGAACATCGCGCGCTGCAGGCGCAGGCATTCGCGCCGGATGACGGTGAACAACCACGACGAGAACGCCGCGGCCGCCTGCAGCCCGCGCACGCGGCGCGCGACCACGAGCAGCGATTCCTGCACGGCGTCGTCCACGTCGCTGGCCTGGCAGTGCCGGCGGGCGTAGCGGCGCGCGTCGGTCTGGCAGGCGGCGAGCAGGCCCTCGAGGGCGACGGGGTCGCCGGTCTGCGCGGCCAGGATCAGGCAGGTGCGGTCGATCGCTGCGGGGGCCATGGGTCAGCGGCCCTTGTCGAGGGTGCGCCCGACCATCGCGCACATCGGGCAGAAGCCGACGAGTCCGGTGAGGGCCAGCATCGCGCCCATGAGGCCGACCGCGACGGCCAGGGCATCCGCCGGCCAGTTCATGGCGGCGAAGGCGAGGCCGATGAGGCCCAGGGCGATGCGCAGGGCGCGTTCCCAGCCGGGAACATTCTTGACGTAGAGCATGGTGGTTTCCTTCGATCCGTGACGTGTGAATGCGGGGGAACAGAACGCCCCTCCCGCATGGAAAGAGGCGGCCACCCGCCGAAACGGTTCGCGGAAAGTCAGGATTTTTTCATGCACCGGTGCCAACGGCCACAACAGCCAGGCGCCACTACCGCTGGAACACCCCGCAGATGCGGTCGGCCACGGCCTGCATCCAGCGCACGTGGCTGGTCGAGCTGCGCGCGCCCCGGCCCGGCGGCCAGGGGTCGAACAGGCGCAGCGTGGTGCCGCCCCCGCCGGGGTCGTTGTCGCCGCGGATGCCCGCGAGCACGACCATGTGGCCCGGCTGGCCGGCGGGCGCGCCGCCCTTGGCGCCCCAGCGCAGGTCGAACATCAGCGGCCCGGCGTGCAGCGCGGTGCGCAGCGCGGCGACGGTCCACGGGCCGTGGGGCCGCAGCGCGAGGCCGTGCGCGGCGGCGAAGCGGCGGTTGTCGTCGCCATCGGGGTCGCTGCCCTGCGCATGGCGGTCGCTGTCCACGCGACGGCGCAAAGCGCCGTCGGCGCCCATCAGCTCCGAAGGCGTGCGCGCCACCACGGTCTGCACGGTGGCGCGCGTGAGCATCGCGGTGGCCGCCGCCCAGCACAGCGCGGGCGCGGGCTGCGGAATCAGCGCCACGGGGTGCAGCAGCGGCGCGTGGGTTTCGTTGTCGAAGGCCACGTTGCGGGTGCAGGGGCCGGCTTCGCCGTCTTCGCACAGCCAGTGCGCGGCCTGCAAGCGCAGCACGGCCGCCCGGGTGACGGGGCCGTAGTCGCCGTCGGGCGCGAGGCCGGGGCTGGGCTGCAATTTGCGGTTCAGGGCCTCCTGCAGGCGACGGACATCGGCCCCGCGCCAGCCCTGTTTCAGCGTGCTCATCGGTGGGAATCCCCCTTGACACAAGGATGCACGGACGAAGGAAAGCGAGCGGATGCATTGTGAAAACGGCACGCCCCTGCGTCTATTGGTCGGATGACATAGCCGGAACATGTGATGCCACGGAGGTTTCCCCCGGGCGCCAGCCCTGCGGCGGACCTTGGTAGGCTCGCTCCCCATGACCGCGCCCGCCCCGACCGCCCAGCCCATCGCCACCGAACTCGCCGACGGCGGCCTCGCGGCCCTGTTCACCGCGCCCGGCGGCGTGCCGGCCTTCGCGGTGCGCTGGCAGGGCGCCGTGCACGGCTACCTGAACCAGTGCCCGCACGCCGGCGGCCCGCTCGATTTCGAAGGCCAGATCCTCGAAAGCTCCGGGCGCTACCTGATGTGCGCGCGGCACGGCGCGATCTTCGAGCCCGACACCGGGCGCTGCGTCGGCGGCCCCTGCCGCGGCGCGCGCCTCACGCCGCTGGCACTGCGCGAGGCGGCGGACGGCAGCGTGTGGCTCGCCGACTGAGGCCGCCGAACGGCTACAGTCGCGGCCTCTTCTCTCCGCCCTGCCCCATGCGCCGATTCGCTGCTGTCTCCGTCCTCGTTCCGGCCCTGCTCATCGGCGCGGGCTGCGTCTCGCGACCCGCGCCGCGCGTCACCTTCCTGGCCGACGGCGTGTTCAAGTCGCCCACGGCGCAGGACGCCGAGAACTACTGCCGCAACTTCGGCGCGCCGATGCGCTTTCTGAGCAGCACGCTGTCGGAGGTGCCGGCGCAGGGTGTGCCGGCGGGGGAAGTCGTCTACCGCTGCGACTGAGCTTCTTCGGCTTCTTCCGGCCGCACCCGCGCCAGGATGAAATCGATGAACGTCCGGATCGCCCGCGTGTGCTGGCGGTTCGGCATGTAGAGCATGAACATCTGGGTGCCGAAGATCGACAGGCGCCAGTCGTCCAGCGTGGTCACCACGTCGCCGCGGCGCACGTCTTCCTGCACCACGTAGTCGGGCACGAGGCCCACGCCCAGGCCCGCGAGGATGGCCTGGCGCAGGAACAGGAAGTTCTCCGAGATCAGCGTCGGCTCCAGGATCACCTCGCGCCGGGTCTCGCCCTGGTAGGCCGAGATGCGCAGCTGCCGACCGATGACGGCGGCCGTCACCACTGGCGTGGCGCGCAGCGCGTCGAGCTGCACGGGCAACGGGTGGCGCTCGGCATACGCGCGCGTGGCGCAGGCCACGTAGCGCACCGGGCCCATCTCGCGCGCCACGAGGTTCTGCGGCGGCTCGGGGATCACGCGGATGGCGATGTCGACCTCGTCGCGCAGCAGGTCTTCGATGCGGTTCTCGAACACCACGTCGAGCACGATGCCGGGGTACTGGCGCTTGAAGTCGATGAGCCAGTCGGCCATCACGAGCTGGCCGTATCCGCTGGGCACGCTCAGGCGCACGCGGCCCTGCAGGCCCTCGCCCAGCGCGGTGACCGACTCGCGCGCCGCCAGCAACTCGCCCTGGATGGCCACGCCGTGCTGGTACAGCCGCAGCCCGATCTCGGTGGGCTCGGCGCGCCGGGTGGTGCGCCGGATCAACTGCGCGCCCACCGAGCGCTCCAGCTGGTTCAGGTGGTAGCTGACGTTGGCGCGGGTCATCTTGAGCCGGCGCGCCGCCGCGCTCAGGTTGCCCGCGTCAAGGATTTCCACCAGCAGGGTGAGCGATTGCAGGTCCATGGGCGGATTGTGTCAAAAATTCTTTGACAGTCTGTCAACCACCTATGCAATTGTCAAAGCAGCGATGCCGGCCAAGAATGCAGGGCTCCCCAGAGCCCCGGACCCCTCGACTTCACGAGGGCCTGCCACGCAAGCAAGAGACAAGCGACACGCACATGGCCACCCCCACTCCCAGCCCTTCCACGTCCAACGGTCCCGTCACCTTCCAGCGTCAAGGCGACGTGTGCGTGGTGACCATCGACAACCCGCCCGTCAACGCCCTGGGCGTGGACGTGCGCCGCGGCCTGGCCGCCGCCATCGACGCGGCCGAGGCCGACAGCGGCGCCAAGGCGGTGCTGATCGTCGGCGCGGGCCGCAACTTCATCGCCGGCGCGGACATCCGCGAGTTCGGCCAGGCGCCGCAGCAGCCCTCGCTGCCCGAGGTCTGCCTGAAGATCGAGAACTGCACCAAGCCGGTGGTTGCCGCCATCCACGGCGCCGCGCTCGGTGGCGGGCTGGAGATCGCGCTGTCGGCGCACTACCGCCTCGCCGCGCCCACCGCCAAGCTGGGCCTGCCCGAAGTGGCGCTGGGCCTGCTGCCCGGCTCGGGCGGCACGCAGCGCGCGCCGCGCCTCATCGGCGTGAAGCCCGCGCTCGAACTGATGCTCAGCGGCCGCCATGCGGGCGCCAAGGAAGCGCTGACGCTCGGTCTCGTCGACCGCCTCGGCACCGAGGCCGATGCCCGCGCCGAAGGCCTCGCCTACGCGCAGGAACTCGTCGCCGCCAATGCCCCGGTGCGCCGCACGCGCGAAGCCGCCGGCCTGGCCGACAAGGAAGCGGCCCGTGCCGCGCTCGACGCCGCGCGCGCCGACACCGCCAAGAAGAGCCGCGGCCTGTTCTCGCCGATGAAGATCGTCGAAGCGGTCGAAGGCGCGCTCACGCTGCCCTTCGACGAAGGCATGGCGCTGGAGCGCAAGCTGTTCCTGCAGTGCATCGACAGCCCGCAGCGCGCCGGCCTGATCCACGCCTTCTTCGCCGAGCGCGAAGTGCTGAAGGCGCCCGAGACCCGTTCGGCCAGCCCGCGCGCGCTCGCCTCGGCCGGCATCGTCGGCGGCGGCACCATGGGCGCGGGCATCGCCGTGGCCATGCTCGACGCGGGCCTGCCCGTGACCATGGTCGAGCGCGACGAGCCCAGCCTCGCGCGCGGCCGTGCCCACGTCGAGAAGGTGTACGACGGCCTCATCGCCAAGGGCCGCATGACACAAGAGGCCAAGGCCGCCGTCATGGCGCGCTTCTCGGGCTCGACCAGCTACGACGCCTTCGCCAACGTCGACATCGTGGTCGAGGCCGTGTTCGAAGAGATGGGCGTCAAGAAGGCCGTGTTCGCCGAACTCGACCGCGTGTGCAAGAAGGGCGCCGTGCTCGCCACCAACACCTCGTACCTGGACATCGACGAGATCGCCGCCAGCATCTCGCGTCCGCAGGACGTGGTGGGCCTGCACTTCTTCTCGCCCGCCAACATCATGAAGCTGCTGGAGATCGTGGTGCCCGCCAAGGTGAGCGCCGACGTGGTCGCCACCGGCTTCGAACTCGCCAAGAAGCTCAAGAAGGTGCCCGTGCGCGCCGGCGTGTGCGACGGCTTCATCGGCAACCGCATCCTGGCCGTGTACCGCCAGGCCGCCGACCACATGATGGAAGACGGCGCCTCGCCCTACGACATCGACGCGGCCGTGCGCAACTTCGGCTACCCGATGGGCCCGTTCCAGGTGTCCGACCTGGCCGGCGGCGACATCGGCTGGGCCACGCGCAAGCGCAAGGCCGCCACGCGCGACCCGCAGGCGCGCTACGTGCAGGTGGCCGACCGCATCTGCGAGCGCGGCTGGTTCGGCCAGAAGACGCAACGCGGCTACTACCTGTACCCCGAAGGCGCGCGCACCGGCGTGCCCGACCCCGAGGTGCTGGCCATCATCGACGCCGAGCGCGAGCGCGCCGGCATCACGCCGCGCAAATTCACCGAAGAAGAAATCATGCGCCGCTACATGGCCGCCATGGTCAACGAAGGCGCCAATGTCGTGCTGCAGCGCATCGCGCTGCGCCCGCTCGACGTGGACGTGACCTTCCTCTATGGCTACGGCTTCCCGCGCCACCGCGGCGGCCCCATGAAGTACGCCGACACCGTGGGCCTGCCCAAGGTGCTCGCCGACATCCGCGAGTTCGCCAAGGCCGACCCGATCTTCTGGAAGCCGTCGCCGCTGCTCGTGGAGCTGGTCGAACGCGGCGCCGATTTCGCCAGCCTGAATCAATCCGAGTAACCCGTAGCAAGAGCCCCCAGGAGACAACCCCATGCGTGAAGCCGTCATCGTTTCTACCGCCCGCACCCCGCTCACCAAGGCGCACCGCGGCGAATTCAACATCACCTCCGGCGCCACGCTGGCTTCGTTCGCGGTGAAGGCCGCGGTCGAGCGCTCGGGCCTGGACCCGGCCCTGATCGAGGACGCGATCCTCGGCTGCGGCTACCCCGAAGGCACCACCGGCCGCAACATCGCGCGCCAGTCGATCATCCGCTCGGGCCTGCCGATCAGCATCGCCGGCACCACCGTGAACCGCTTCTGCGCCTCGGGCCTGCAGGCCATCGCCATGGCCGCCGGCCGCATCGTGGTGGACGGCGCGCCGGCCATGATCGCGGGCGGCGTGGAAAGCATCTCGCAGATCCGCGGCCGCAGCCCCGGCGACGGTGGCGACCTCAGCCTGGACCCGTGGATCGTCGAGCACAAGCCCGAGCTGTACATGGCGATGATCGACACCGCCGACATCGTCGCCAAGCGCTACAACATCAGCCGCGAAGCACAAGACCGCTTCTCCGCCGAGAGCCAGCGCAAGACCGAAGAAGCGCAGCTGGCCGGCCGCTACAAGGACGAGATCGTGGCCTGCACCACCACGATGGCCGTGACCGACAAGGAGACCAAGGAAGTCACCCACCGCGAAGTCACCGCCACGGAAGACAACTGCAACCGCCGCGGCACCACCTACGAGGCGCTGGCCAAGCTCAAGCCCGTGATGGGCGACGACAAGTTCATCACCGCCGGCAACGCCTCGCAACTGTCCGACGGCGCTTCGGCCTGCGTGATGATGGAAGCCAAGGATGCCGAGCGCGCCAACCTGAAGCCGCTGGGCGCCTTCCGCGGCCTGGCGCTGGCCGGCTGCGAGCCCGACGAGATGGGCATCGGCCCGGTCTTCGCCGTGCCCAAGCTGCTCGCGCGCCACGGCCTGAAGGTGCAGGACATCGACCTGTGGGAACTCAACGAAGCCTTCGCCTCGCAGTCGATCTACTGCCAGGAAAAGCTGGGCATTCCGTCGGAACGCCTGAACGTGAACGGCGGCGCGATCTCCATCGGCCACCCCTTCGGCATGACCGGCGCGCGCCTCACGGGCCACGTGCTGCTCGAAGGCAAGCGCCGCGGCGCCAAGTACGCCGTGGTCACGATGTGCATCGCCGGCGGCATGGGTGCCGCGGGCCTGTTCGAAATTTATTGATTCATTGAGGAGTCCGCGATGGACCTGAACTTCACGACCGAAGAAGAAGCCTTCCGCAGCGAAGTGCGCACCTTCCTGGCGAACAAGCTGCCCGCACGGCTGTCCGACAAGGTGCGCAGCGGCAAGATCCTGGAAAAGGCCGACATGCAGGAATGGCACGCCATCCTGAACGAGCGCGGCTGGCTCGCCAACCACTGGCCCGAGCAGTACGGCGGCCCCGGCTGGACCGCGGTCGAGAAGTTCATCTTCGAGAACGAATGCGCCCTGGCCTTCGCGCCGCGCATCGTGCCCTTCGGCGTCAACATGCTGGGCCCGGTGCTCATCAAGTACGGCAACGAAGCGCAAAAGAGCTACTGGTTGCCGCGCATCCTGAGCGGCGCCGACTGGTGGTGCCAGGGCTACTCGGAACCCGGCGCGGGCTCCGACCTGGCCGCGGTGAAGACCACGGCCGTGCGCGGCATCGACGCGCAGGGCGACCACTACATCGTGAACGGCCAGAAGACCTGGACCACGCTGGGCCAGCACGCCAACATGATCTTCTGCCTGGTGCGCACCAACCGCGAGGCGAAGAAGCAGGAAGGCATCAGCTTCCTCCTGGTCGACATGACCTCGCCCGGCGTGGAAGTGCGCCCGATCATCACGCTGGACGGCGAGCATGAAGTCAACGAGGTGTTCTTCTCCGACGTGCGCGTGCCCGCCGAGAACCTCGTGGGCGAAGAGAACAAGGGCTGGACCTGCGCCAAGTACCTGCTGACCTACGAGCGCACCAACATCGCGGGCGTGGGCTTCTCGGTGGCCGCGCTCGAACAGCTCAAGGGCATCGCCGCCTCGCAGACCAAGAACGGCAAGCCGCTCGCCGAAGACCCGTCCTTTGCCGCGCGCCTGGCGCGCGTCGAGATCGACCTGGAGAACATGAAGACCACCAACCTGCGCGTGATCGCGGCCGTGGCCGGCGGCGGCGTGCCGGGTGCGGAAAGCTCGATGCTGAAGATTCGCGGCACGGAAATTCGCCAGGAGATCTCGTCGCTCGCGCGCCGCGCCATGGGCGTCTATGGCCGCCCCTTCGTTGCGGAGGCATTGCAGGACGGCTTCACCGGCGAGACCTTCGGCCCGGCCTATGCCAAGGCTGCCGCCTCGCGCTACTTCAACAACCGCAAGCTGTCGATCTTCGGCGGCTCGAACGAAATCCAGAAGAACATCATCAGCAAGATGATCCTGGGCCTGTAAGGAGAGATGCAATGAACTTCGAACACACCGAAGACCGGCGCATGCTCGCCGACAGCCTGAACCGCTTCATCGCCGAGCAGTACGCCTTCGATGCGCGCGACCGCATCGCGAAGTCAGCGCACGGTTTCAGCAAGGAAATCTTCCAGAACTTCGCCGAGCTCGGCGTGATCGGCGCGCTGTTCAGCGAGGCCGACGGCGGCTTCGGCGGCAGCGGCTTCGACATTGCCGTGGTCTTCGAAGCGCTGGGCCGCGGCCTCGTGGTCGAGCCGTTGCTGGGCGCCGTGATGGTCGGCGAGGCGATCAGCGCCGCCGGCAGCGACGCGCAGAAAGAAAAGATCGGCGACATCGTCAACGGCGTGACCGTGGCGGCCTTTGCGCACGATGAAGCCGACACGCACTACGAACGCACGCGCGTGGCCACGAAGGCCGAGCGCAGCGGCGATGGCTGGGTGCTCCAGGGCGCCAAGGCCGTGGTGCCGCAGGGCGAACAGGCCGACCTGTTCCTCGTGTCGGCCCGCACCTCGGGCAACGTCGATGACGAAGCCGGCATCTCCCTCTTCCTCGTGCCCGCCAAGACCGCCGGCCTCACCGTGCGCGGCTGCCCCGCCATCGACGGGGGCCGCGTGGCCGAACTCACGCTCGACGGCGTGACGCTCGGCGCCGACGCGCTGCTGGGCGCCGAAGGCCAGGGCGCCGCCACGCTGGAACGCGCCATCGGCCGCGGCGTGCTCGCGCTGTGCGCCGAAGCCCTGGGCGCAATGGAAGCCGCCAAGACCGCCACGCTCGAGTACCTGCGCACGCGCAAGCAGTTCGGCATCCTCATCGGCAGCTTCCAGGCCCTGCAACATCGCATGGCCGACCTGCTGCTGGAGATCGAACAGGCCCGCTCGGCCGTGATCAACGCCGCCGCCGCCATCGACGGCAGCGACCGCGTGGCGCGCGAACGCGCGCTGTCGGCCGCCAAGTTCAGCATCGGCCGCATCGGCGCGCTGGTGGCCGAGGAAAGCATCCAGATGCACGGCGGCATCGGCATGACCTGGGAGCTGCCGCTGCCCCACTACGCCAAGCGCCTCGTGATGATCGACCACCAGCTCGGCGACGAAGACCACCACCTGCAGCGCTACATCGCTCTGGGCAAAGAGGTCGCAGCATGACGGACAAGACCGTCCTCATCTCGCAGGAAGGCTCGGTCCGCATCCTGACCAACAGCAACCCGGCCGCGCGCAACGCGATCACGCCGACGCTGTACGCCGAGCTCTCCGCCGCGCTCACCGACGCGCAGAACGACCCCGAGGTGGGCGCCATCGTCTTCACCGGCGCGGGCGATTTCTTCTGCTCGGGCGGCGACCTGAACCTGCTGGCCAAGCGCCGCGAACTGCCCGAGGCCGAACGCCGCGAGAAGCTCGAAGGCCTGCACGACCTGATCCGCACGATCCGCGATTGCGGCAAGCCCGTGATCGCGGCGGTCGAGGGCGGCGCGGCCGGCGCGGGCCTGTCGATGGCGCTGGCCTGCGACATGCTGGTGTCGGCGCGCGATGCGTTCTACACCGTGGCCTACGTCAAGGTCGGCCTCACGCCCGACGGCGGCGCCACGGCCTTCCTCGCGGAGTTCGTCTCGCGCCAGCTGCTCACCGAGCTGTGCCTCACCGGCGACCGCCTCACGGCCGAGCGTCTGCACGCGATGGGCGCGGTGAACCGCCTGACCGACAAGGGCGGCGCGCTGGCCGAGGCCATCGCCCTCGCGGCCAAGGTGGCCAACGGCCCGCAGCGCGCGAGCGCACGCATCAAGACGCTGTGCCGCCAGGCCCACCGTGCAACGCTCGAGGAACAACTCGAGGCCGAAGCGGTCTACATGGTGACGTCGCAGGCCGACGCCGAAGCCGCCGAAGGCATCGGCGCCTTCCTCGGCAAGCGCAAGGCCGACTTCGTCGCGTTGCGCCACGCACCCCAGCCCGACGCGTCCTGACGCGCCGCGCCCCTCTCCGCGTGTGCATGCCGATGCAGATGCGGGGGTCTTTCGTTTTCCTGGAGTTGTTCCCATGCCCTCGCTGAATTCCTCGCTGCCGCTCGCCGGCGTGCGCGTCCTCGATCTGTCCCGCATCCTTGCCGGCCCGTGGTGCGGCATGGTGCTGGCCGACATGGGCGCCGAGGTGATCAAGGTCGAGCACCCGGGCCGCGGCGACGACACGCGCGACTGGGGCCTGCGCGTGGGCAAGACCGAGACCGCCTACTTCAACAGCGTCAACCGCAACAAGCGCTCCGTCACGCTCGACCTGCAGACGCCCGAAGGCCAGCAGATCGCGCGCGACCTCGCCAAGCAGTGCGACGTGGTGCTGCAGAACTTCAAGTTCGGCGGCATCGACAAGCTGGGCCTGGGCTACGAACAGCTGCGCAAGGAGAACCCGGGCCTCATCTACTGCTCGATCTCGGGCTACGACCGCACCGGCCCCGAGGCCGCGCGCCCCGGCTACGACCTCGTGGTGCAGGGCGAGGCCGGCCTGATGGCGCTGAATGGCGAGGCCAACCAGCCGCCGCTGAAGTTCGGCGTGGCCGCCGTCGACCTGTTCACCGGCATGTACTCGGCGCAGGCCGTGCTGGCCGCGCTCTACCAGCGCGAGAAGACCGGCACGGGTCGCCACATCGAGATGGCGCTGTTCGACTGCGGCCTGATGATCACCGCCTACTACGGCCTCGAGGCGCTGCTGATGGGCGAAGACCCGCCGCGCTACGGCAACTCGCACCCGTCGATCGTGCCGTACGGCGTGTTCGACGCGGCCGACGGCCCGCTGGTGATCACCGTGGGCAACAACGCCCAGTTCATGCGCTTCTGCACCGAGGTGATCGAGCGCCCCGACCTGGCGGCCGACGAGCGCTTCAAGACCAACATCCTGCGCTCGGCCAACCGCGCGGCGCTGCTGCCCGAGCTGACCGCCGAACTCGCGAAGCGCCCGCGCGCTGCGCTGCTCGAGAAACTCAACGCCTCGGGCATTCCCTGCGGCGAAGTGCTGGGCCTGCTGGAAGCGCTGAACTCCCCGCGCGCGACCGACGCCGGCCTGGTGACCAAGCAGCCGCACCCGGTGGCCGGCGAGGTCAATGTGCTGGCGCCGCCCTACCGTTTCGATGGCGAGCGCCTGCCCGTGCGCAGCGCGCCGCCCACTTTGGGCGAAGGCACGCACGACGTGCTGAAGTCCCTGCTCGGCCTGTCGGATGAAAAGCTGGCAGCGCTGAAAACGAATGGCGTCGTCTGATCGCACACAGCGAAGACAACGCCCGCATCCCTGAAGAGAAATCCATGGCCTTCCCGTTCCTCCGTACCCCCCGCAACCCCGTGCGCCGCGCCCTGCTCGCGCTGGCCCTTCCCCTGCTGGCCGGCAGCGCCTTCGCCCAGGCCTGGCCGACCAAGCCCATCACGCTGGTCGTGCCCTTCCCGCCCGGCGGCCCGACCGACGTGGCTTCGCGCATCGTGGCGCAGAAGATGTCGCTGTCGCTCAAGCAGAACATCCTGGTCGACAACCGCAGCGGCGCCTCGGGCACCATCGGCGCGGCCTTTGCGGCCAAGGCTGCACCCGACGGCTACACCTTCGTGATGCTGGCCACGCCGACGCTGCTGGCCTCGCACCTGTACGGCACCGTGCCCTACGACATCTTCAAGAACTTCACGCCCGTGGGCACGGTGTACGACCTGCCGATCGTGATGGTGGTGAACCCGAAGGCCCTGCCCGGCGTGAACGGCCTGCAGGACCTGATCGCCAAGGCCAAGGCCGACGGCGGCAAGCTCAACTACACGACCGCCGGCGCCGGCAGCTTCGGCCACCTGACGACCGAGCAGCTGAAGAACATCGGCAAGTTCGAGATGCAGCACGTGCCCTACCGCGGCAGCGCCCCGGCCGTGACCGACCTCATCGGCGGCCAGGTGCCCGCGATGTTCTCCGACCTCGTGGCCGTGATCCCGCACATCCGCGCCGGCACGCTGCGCCCGATCGCCGTGGGCTCCGGCAAGCGCGTGAGCCTGCTGCCCGACGTGAAGACCGTGGCCGAGCAGGGCTTCCCCGGCTTCGACGCCACCTCGTGGGGCGGGCTGCTGGCCCCGGCCGGCACGCCGCAGGCCGTGGTCGACCGCATGAGCGCCGAGCTGAAGAAGGCGCTGGCCGACAAGGAAGTCGGAGAGAAGCTGCAGAGCGTGGGCTCCTTCGCGGCCTACGGCACGCCGGAACAGACCGCCACGCGCATGCGCCAGGACTTCGAGCGCTGGGGCAAGGTCATTCGCGACAACAAGATCACGAACCAGTAAGACACGGCATCCGTCCGCAGCCGGCAAGACCCCTTCAAGGAGACAACATGACAACAGGCAACGACAAGAACAACAGCAACGTCATCGGCGCACCGATGCGCCCCCGGTTCCCGGTGCGCGGGCTCGCCGACATCCGCGCGCTCGAAGCAACGCCGCTCGACGAAGCGCTCACGGTGCGCAGCACCTACGAGCTCTTTCGCAACTCCGGCGTGGCCTTCGGCGACAAGACCGCGCTGACCTTCCTGCGCAGTGGCAACCCGGCGGATGAACCCATCCGCTGGTCGTATGCGCAGCTGCTCGCGGGCATCCACCAGACGGCCAACCTGCTGCACACGCTGGGCGTGGGGCCTCAGGACGCGGTCGCGGTGCTGCTGCCCGGTTGCCTCGAGTACCACCTGGCACTCTGGGGCGGCGAGGCGGCCGGCATCGTGCAGCCGCTGAACCCGCTGCTCACCGACGAGAAGCTGGTCGCGCTCATGACCGCGGCGCGTGCCAAGGTGCTCATCGCCTATGGCTCTGATGTGGAATCGGGCATGTGGTCGAAGGCCATGCGCCTGCGCGGCCAGGTGCCCACGCTCACCACCGTGCTGCGCGTGGCGCCGCACGACGAAGCGCCCGGCACTGCCGGCACGCTGCCCGAGGGTGTGGCCGAGTTCGACGTGCTGCGCGCCGCGCAACCTTCGGACCGCCTCGTGAGCGGCCGCGACATCGCGCCCACCGACATCGCCGCCTACTTCCACACCGGCGGCACCACGGGCGCACCCAAGCTCGCGCGCCACAGCCACGGCGCGCAGGTGTTCACCGCCTGGGCCAGCGTGCAGCTGGCGGGCATGAACGAACAGGGCATCTCGATCAACGGCTACCCGCTGTTCCATGTGGCGGGCGTGCTGCCGGCCTCGCTCTCGTCGCTGTCGGCGGGCGTGGAGGTGATCATTCCGACGCCCTCGCTGCTGCGCAACAAGGAGGTGCTGGCCAACTACTGGAAGCTGGTCGAGAAGTACCGCCCGACCTCGCTGTCCGCCGTGCCCACGGTGCTGGCCGCGCTGGCCAACGTGCCGCTGGACGGCGCCGACATCTCGTCCATCACCTACTGCCGCACCGGCGCCGCCGTGCTCGCGCCCGAGCTGGCCGCGCGCTTCGAGCGCCTGTTCGGCCTGCACGTGCACGAGAGCCTGGGCATGACCGAGATGGCCGGCATCTCGACCATCACGCCGCCCGGCGTGAACGGGCCCGCGGGCTGCGTCGGCTTTCGCCTGCCGTACGCGCAGGTGCGCATCGTGGCGCTGGACGAGAACGGCAACGCCAGCGACCGCGAGGTGGCGCAGGGCGAGACCGGCATGGTGCTGTTCAAGTCGCCCAACGTGTTCTCGGGTTTCGTCGATCCGGCCGACAACGCCAAGGCCTTCACGGCCGACGGCTGGCTCGCGACCGGCGACCTGGGCTGGATGGATGCTGAAGAGCGGCTGCACCTCACGGGCCGCTCGAAGGACCTGATCATCCGCAGCGGCCACAACATCGACCCCAAGACCATCGAAGACGCGCTGGGCGCGCACCCCGCCGTGCAGCTGTGCGCCGCCGTCGGCGCCCCCGACGCCTACGCGGGCGAGCTGCCCGTGATCTTCGCGACGCTGGTGCCCGGCGCCTCGGCCACCGAAGAGGAACTGCTGGCCTTCACTTCTGCACGCGTGGACGAGGCACCGGCCCGTCCCAAGTGGGTGTCGGTGATCGCCACGATGCCCATGACCAACGTCGGCAAGATCTACAAGCCCGAGCTGCGCGCCATGGCCGCGCGGCAGGTGGTGGCGGCCACGGTCGCCGAGGTCTGCACGGCACTCGGCCTGAGCGATGCGGCGCGGCCTGCGGTGAGCACCGAAGGCGAAAGCCTCGTGCATGTGCAGATCGACGCCGCCACAGCGGGCGCGCAAGCCGCGGCACTGCAGGAGCGACTGCAGAAAGCCCTGGAGCCCCTGCCCTTCAAGACGCGCATCGCGCTGAAGTGATCTTGATCTGCTTCTTCACAACGATTTTCTGAAACCGAACGGGAGACAAACCATGACCCATCAACCCTCGACCCGCCGCGCCCTGCTGTGCGCGGCAGCATCGACCGCCGCACTGTTCGCGCTGGCCCCCGCGCATGCGCAGGCGCCCTACCCGAACAAGCCGATCCGCCTCGTCGTGCCCTTCCAGGCCGGCGGCGCGACCGACGTGCTGGCGCGCGTGCTGGGCCAGAAGATGTCGGCCAGCATGGGCCAACCCCTCGTGGTCGACAACAAGCCCGGCGCGGCCGGCATCATCGGCACCGACACGGTCGCCAAGGCCGCGCCCGACGGCTACACCATCGTGCTGTCGCTGAGCAACTCGCTCATGACCAACGAGTTCCTCTACGAGAAGCTGCCCTACGACACGCAGCGCGACCTGACGCTGGTCTACCAGATCGCGATGGCGCCGCTGGTGCTGGTGGTGCACCCCAGCGTGCCCGCCAAGACCGGCCCCGAGCTGCTGAAGTACGTGGCCGCGAACAAGGGCAAGGTGGCCTACGGCTCGTACGGCGTGGGCGCCTACCCGCACCTGGCCGGCGCGCACATGAGCCTCACGCAGCAGGCCGACATGAACCACGTCGCCTACAAGGGCGAGGCGCCGATGGTGCAGGACCTCATCGGCGGCCAGATCCAGATGGCCTACGCCAGCGCGCTCGCGGCCAAGCCGCACATCGACGCGGGCAAGCTCAAGGCCGTCGGCGTGACCGGCGAGCGCCGCATGAGCACGCTGCCCAACGTGCCCACGCTGGCCGAGCAGGGCCTGAAGGACGAGGCCTACCGCGTGACCGGCTGGCTCGCCATCGCCGCGCCCGCCAAGACGCCCAAGGCCATCGTCGACCGCATCGCCGACGAAGTGCGCAAGGCCACGCAGCAGCCCGACGTGCGCGAGCGCGTGGCGGCCATGGGCTTCGAGATCAAGGACAGCTCGCCCGAGCTCTTTGCCGCGGCCTGGAAGCAGGAGCGCCCCGTGTGGGAGCGCCTGATCAAGCAGTCGGGCGCCAAGCTCGAGTAACCCCTTTTCCCATTTTTGTCATTCAAGAGGAACAGCCATGAAAGTTCTGGTGCCTGTCAAACGGGTCGTCGATTACAACGTGAAGGTGCGCGTCAAGAGCGACGGCACCGGGGTGGACATTGCCAACGTCAAGATGAGCATGAACCCCTTCGACGAGATCGCTGTCGAAGAAGCGGTTCGGCTGAAGGAAAAGGGCATCGTGACCGAAGTCATCGCCGTGTCCTGCGGCGATGCCAAGTGCCAGGAAACCCTGCGCACCGCGATGGCCATCGGCGCCGATCGCGGCATCCTGGTCGAGACGAGCGAAGAGCTGCAACCTCTCGCGGTTGCCAAGCTGCTCAAGGCGCTGGTCGACAAGGAACAGCCCCAGCTGATCATCCTCGGCAAGCAAGCCATCGACGACGACGCCAACCAGACCGGCCAGATGCTGGCTGCGCTGGCCGACCTGCCCCAAGCTACCTTCGCCTCGAAGGTCGACCTGGCAGCCGACAAGGTCACCGTGGCACGCGAAGTCGACGGCGGCATGGAAACCCTGACGCTCACGCTGCCCGCGGTCATCACGACCGACCTGCGCCTGAACGAGCCGCGCTACGTCACCTTGCCCAACATCATGAAGGCCAAGAAGAAGCAGCTGGACACCTTCAAGCCCGAAGACCTCGGCGTGGACGTGAAGCCCCGCCTGAAGACCCTGAAGGTCAGCGAGCCCCCGAAGCGTGGCGCCGGCATCAAGGTGCCCGACGTTGCCACCCTGGTGGACAAGCTCAAGAACGAAGCCAAAGTGATCTGAGGAAGAAACGAACATGACCGCACTCGTCATTGCCGAACACGACCACGCCAGCATCAAGCCGGCCACCCTCAACACCGTGACCGCAGCCCTGGCTTGCGGTGGCGACGTCCACGTCCTCGTGGCCGGTGCCAACGCAGCAGAAGCCGCCAAGGCCGCCGCGCAGATCGCCGGCGTGTCCAAGGTGATCGCTGCAGATAGCGCTTCGCTGGCCGAGAACCTCGCCGAGAACGTCGCAGCCCAGGTGCTCGCGATCGCCGGCAACTACAGCCACATCCTGTTCCCCTCGACCGCCAACGGCAAGAACGTCGCTCCGCGCGTGGCCGCCAAGCTCGACGTGGCGCAGATCAGCGACATCACCAAGGTCGACAGCCCGGACACGTTCGAGCGCCCGATCTACGCCGGCAATGCCATCGCCACCGTGCAGAGCACCGACGCCACCAAGGTGATCACCGTGCGCACGACCGGCTTCGACGCAGCTGCTGCCACCGGTGGCAGCGCGACGGTCGAAACCGCTGAAGGCGTCGCAGACAGCGGCAAGTCGACCTTCGTCGGCCGCGAAGTCACGAAGAGCGAACGCCCCGAACTGACCGCCGCCAAGATCATCGTCTCGGGCGGCCGCGCCCTTGGCAGCGCCGAGAAGTTCACCGAAGTGATGGCGCCTCTGGCCGACAAGCTGAACGCCGGCCTGGGCGCCAGCCGCGCTGCTGTGGACGCAGGCTACGCCCCGAACGACTGGCAAGTGGGCCAGACCGGCAAGATCGTCGCGCCGCAGCTGTACATCGCTGCGGGCATCTCGGGCGCGATCCAGCACTTGGCCGGCATGAAGGACTCGAAGGTCATCGTCGCGATCAACAAGGACGAAGAAGCACCGATCTTCTCGGTGGCCGACTACGGCCTCGTGGCCGACCTGTTCACGGCCGTGCCGGAACTCGTGACCACGCTGTAAGCGGCTGCGACGATGAAGACCCGCATCACCGAACTGCTCGGCATCCGCTACCCCATCATCCAGGGCGGCATGCAATGGGTGGGCCGTGCCGAGCTGGCCGCGGCCGTGTCGAACGCCGGCGGCCTGGGCATTCTCACGGCGCTCACGCAGCCCACGCCCGACGACCTGCGCCACGAGATCGCGCGCACGCGCACGATGACCGACAAGCCCTTCGGCGTGAACCTCACGATCCTGCCGGCGGTGAAGCCGCCGCCGTACGCCGAATACGTGCAAGCCATCATCGACAGCGGCGTGAAGATCGTGGAGACCGCGGGCAACAGCCCGAAGGACTTCATCGAGGCCCTGAAGCGCCACGACGTGAAGATCGTCCACAAGTGCACCTCGGTGCGCCACGCGCTCTCGGCCGAGCGCAACGGCGTCGACGCGGTGTCCGTGGACGGCTTCGAATGCGCGGGCCACCCGGGCGAGGACGACGTGCCCGGCCTCGTGCTGCTGCCGGTGGCGGCGCGCAAGCTGCGCATTCCGATCATCGCGTCGGGCGGCATCGCCGACGGCCGCGGCATGGCTGCCGCGCTGGCGCTGGGCGCCGAGGGCATCAACATGGGCACGCGCTTCTGCGTGACCCAGGAAGCGCCCATCCACGACAACATCAAGCAGGCGCTGGTGGCCGCGACCGAGCGCGACACCAAGCTGATGTTCCGCACGCTGCACAACACGGCGCGCGTGTTCCGCAACGCGATCTCCGAAGAAGTGGTGGCCACCGAACGCCGTCCGGGCGGCTGCGAGTTCGAGGACATCCGTCCGCTGGTCGCCGGCGCACGCGGCCGCGCGGCGCTGGAGTCGGGCGAGGTGCACAACGGCGTGGTCTCGGCCGGCCAGTGCATCGGACTGATCGACGACATCCCGACCTGCGCGGAACTGCTGGAACGCATGGTGCGCGAGTGCCGTGAGCATCTGGACCGCGCCCGCAGCTGGATGAACTGAAGCTCTGCCGCGCTCCCGCCGACGGGGCGCCTTGCTCCGCGAATGTCCCCCGCCCTTCGGGCTCCTCCTTGGTTTCGCCGCGCAAGGCACCCCATCGACGTGAGCGTTCAGAGCCGCTTCGGACTGGCGCGGCACGGGCCCACGAGGTCCGTGCGCGGCACATCGCAGAAGCTGCATTTGTTGGCGCTCACCGAGACTTCGTGCCGCATGAACCGGCCACTTCGCCGGGTTCTTCTCTAGAGTGAATGCCCCTGTCACTCGACACCCCACCAAGGGAAGAAGAAAGGCGCCACACCCCCACCACTACCGAGATGTTTGAAGGCTGCTTGCCTCGCGGCAGGTCGTCGGTGCGAAAGCAGCGATGCAGATGCGAGGTATCAAAAGGCGACGGCCGAGGTGTTACTAGCACCCCAGCCGTCTAACCAAGTTCGTGCAACTACCTTGGAAGGAACGCACAAAAATGGCTACCAAGACTATAGCCCGGCCAACTACGCCGGTAGCTTCCGAAGACAACGCCCAAGACCCGGCGGATCTTCTCGAAAACACACTCTCTCAACTCGAAGCGCTCCTGTGGGTCTGCCACGGGGAAGACATCGACTGGTGCAGCGGTGACGGGCCTCGACAACTGGACAACCTGCTGTGGCTTGCGGCTGATCTCGCTCGCAAGGCTGGAGAGCTGTTTCAACTGAGCGAGAAGGCGCGACGCGCAGCGCTTGAGACCGGCGGTTAGCGGCTGGTCTGCGGGCTGCGTGTTTCGCGGCCCGCTCCGCTTCTTGCCAGTGAACTGCCCTTCAACGCGGCTGCTCCGACTACCAGCGGGAAGAAAAGCTAGCCACAAAAGCCGGGGCGATTCAGTTCGCCCTGTGCTGTTAGCCTTGCATGGTCGGCAGGGCCCCTGCCACGCCAACTCCGGCCATCGTGCCCAAAATTTTAGAAGTGAACTCACCATGACCAGCCCGCTGTACAACGCCTCCGTTCCCGTCATGCAGCAGATGCTGCGCGCCCTGTCCGACGTGCTCAAGAAGGCCGAAGACCAGGCGACGCAAAGAAATATCGACCCCAATGCGCTGCTGCAGGCGCGGCTGTTCCCTGACATGTTTCCGCTGATACGTCAGGTACAGATCGCCGCGGACTTCTCCAAGGGCATTGCCTCCCGCCTGGCTGGTGCCGAGGTGCCGTCCTGGCCCGACACCGAGGTCAGCTTCGCCGACCTGCAAGCGTTGATCGCCAAAGCTCTGGCCCATATCGGCTCCTTCAAGCCTGAGCAATTTGATTCCAGCGAGAGCCGCGAGATCGTTTTGCGCCCCGGCACCCCCAAGGAAAAGAAGCTGACCGCAAGCGCATATCTTCTGCACTATGGACTGCCGCAGTTTTTCTTCCATGTGACCACCACCTATGCCATCTTGCGCCACAACGGTATGGAGATCGGCAAGCGCGACTACATGGGTGCCTACTGACCCAAGACAGACAGGCGTTCAGCCACTCTGGCCACTGCCGCTCGAAGTGCAAGCGTGCACGGCAACCCCAATGTGTTGACGCGCGACATCGGCACCTCATCGCTGGCGCAGGGTTGCGCGGGGCAACGCACTACGGTGCAGGTCGCGCGCTACGACGGCGTGCTGCCACCGATTCGCGCCTTTGAGCCACCAATGCCGGCACTCGAACGCGGTGTTCAACGGCCAGCGTACGGCAGCGACGAGTGATGCACGACGATGCGCAGCTTGCCGGCACCGTCCTTCACGAAAGTCCAGGTCTTGTCGACCGTGGTGACCTTGCCGTCCGGGTCGGTGAACAGCACGTTACCCAGCGTGCTGGCCACGTCGCCGTGGATGAGCACGGCACTGTTGGCAATCTCGCATTTGGTCCAGCCCTTCAGGGCGAAGCCGGTGTCGTTGGGAAAGGCAGGGTTGCCGCCCACGAAGTACGCCAGCGCGCCGTCGCGAGCGGTGCGAAAGGTCTGCGGCGATGTCGTGAGCGTCGGCTTGAACAGCACTGCGCCCAGTTGGTAGGCGTAGGCGCTGTCGATGACCTTCTCGGCCAGCGCCCTGGCGGCCGGCTGCCCTCCGCTGGAATTCGCAGCGCTGATGTCGACCAGCGCCTTGCACCAGGCCTGCTGGGCCCCCAGGACTTCCGCTTCCGTGATGCTCCGGGCGACGACTTTCTCCTTGGCGGCGACCGGCAAGATTGCCCCTGCGATCAGAAGGCTGGCGATGGCGCTGGGAATGAATTTTTTCATTTGGGTCTCCAATTGAAGTAGTTGGATACCGGAGCGGCCGGGTGGGTCGAGCCGAGACCCAAAGTGCATCCATACGACATGCACAAGGCATGATGCGCCGGCTGATTTGCTCTGAGTAAAAGATGCAAATGAAATGAATGGTTGTGCATTCGCGAGACAGCCAGGCGTGCAGGCCTGTCTCGCAACAGTCTGAAGCGGGCGCACACGAAGGACGGCCATGCAGCGGTTGCCGACATCTTCTGGCCTCGCGCGAATGAGTGCTATCGGCCAGAACCGGACCTTGGCTCACGCCGCCCAGTTCGCGAACACCCTAAGGTCACCAGGGGCCAACAACCGTCCGTTTTTTTGCGCCGGAACGATTCGGTCACAAGCAGACACTCAACATGGGACAGGTGTCGAACGAAAGCCATCCTCTCGGTCTGCACCAGAATTTCCCCCGATCTGCGAAGACCTCATCACATGCAACAACGTTTTCTGAATGCCTTGCTGGTTGCCCTCATCGCCAGCTTCGGCATCTCTGGCGATCCGGCACGCGCCCAGGCCCAAACGACGCCGAAGGTGCAGCCCGGCGAGGGGCGGCCTTACGAGATTGTCGACAGCGAGGTATGGGACGTGCCCGATCCGGTTTCAGGCCGCGGCTACCAAGTCTTCGTTGCTTTGCCGCCGTCCTATGCGAAGCAGCCCCGGCAGCGCTACCCCGTGCTGTATGTGACTGACGCCGACTACGCTTTCCCGATCGTCCGGCAGTTGGGGCGCCGCCTGAACGTTGAAGGACCTCAGATCGAGGAATTCATCCTCGTCGGCCTGTCTTACGCAAAGGGCGAGGACGGCGCGGTCAGCCGCCAGCGCGACTACACACCGACACCGAACGGCCCCAGCACCGCGCCAGCCAATGCGGTCCACGGTCAGGCGCGCGCCTATCAAGAATATCTGCGCAACCAGGTAAAGCCGTTCATCGCCGCTCGTTACCGGGCCGACCCGGCCAGAACAATCTTTCTCGGTCACTCCTACGGCGCCCTGCTTGGGATGCAGATCCTTTTCACCGAGCCCGGCTTGTTCAACGGCTATATCCTCGGCAGCCCATCTCTCTGGTACGACAAGCGACATGCCTTGAAGCTCGAAGCGAGCTACGCCAAACAGAATCGGGACCTGACGGCGAATGTCTATCTTTATGTCGGCGCCTATGAGGCGCTGCGCAAAGGTGTTCGGCGCTACAACCAGACGGTAGACATGGTTGCCGACAACCAGGCGCTGGAGACGGCGCTACAGAGCAGAAAGTACCCAAGCTTGAAGCTGAAGTCAGCGGTCCTGAACGACGAGGACCATCTCACCGTCGCGCCGCGTGGCTTTACGCAGGGCATGAAGTATCTGCTCTCGGCGCACTGACAAATCACAGCGAACGGACAAGTCGTCAATTCTTTGTGAGTGAGCATGTAAGAAGGAGTGAAACTGCAGCCTCACACCGTCTTTCTGTGAATCAGCGGAAGCCCGGCTTCGGACAGAAGCAGTCATTCGGCGTCGCCACGCAGTCGCTTGCGAGTTGACCAGGAGAACTACGCCGCACTGACAGCCGGCAACGGGCTCGTCACCACCTCGACCCTTCGAGGTCCGCGGGCCATCTTCAAGCCGGAATCTCGCGCTCCAGCCGGCATCGGAAAGATCGCGCCACTTTTGCACCTCGGCAACGCGCACGCAGGTCGCCAGGCGCGTAGACGACGCATTCATCGATCAGGGCCTCTTGCACCAATCAGATCGCGCACGGCAATGGCCATCACCAAAAGCGCCAAGCCGGCGGCGGTCAGGGTTGCCGCCGCGTAGAAGCTGATCAGGGCCCAGTAAAGGACAGGCTGCTCGACGGCAAGGATGTCAGGTCCTTTGCGGTTGTTGAGCACCCCGGTGCGCACGCTTTCCACCACTTCGATCGCTCCAACAAGGCACCCCCAGCCGATCAAGGCCGCGACGGCGAGGGCTGCCATCGACTGTAGCCACGGCCGTCGGCGGTTCGGGGCATTCGGACGGCCCGTCACGTGCTCACTGCGTTGGCAAACGTCAACCGATTCCCGAAGGAATGCCGAACTGTCACCTCACGCGTGCCCCACCCCGTGTCCTCGATGCCAGGACACGCGTGGCCGTACTGCTTGGCTGCCATCCCGGCATGAAAGCCATCGATTCCGTTGCATGCAATGCGCAGGACTGCACCGCGGCAGGTGCCGCTGTGTTCGGCCAAGTGCTGCACACGGCCTTCGCGCGAAACCTGGAGGTACGGTGGCAGCATAGGCCCAAAGCGATGTTGCTCCACAAGCGTTGTTTCTATTTAGTTAATCTCATGTGCGCGAACTCATCAGACGCACGTTGTCCGTCTCCGGATTATCGAAGGGCCCATCTTCACAATGAAGTACATGAATCGACACTGGGCCCCAGTCGAAATCCGTAGGAATTTTTGATGGTGGGACGGGGATTCACACATCCTAAATGGGCCTTTTCCATTGCCTCGGGGGTGTGTCAATCCATTCCAGCTCCAGCTTTCATGATCGCGCGAAATTGTCGAGAGCAGCGCCCTTTGCGATGGCAAGGCGACCGGCTGCAGTCGGCCAAGAGCGGAAGTTCGTCGGCGCCTCTCAGCTTTCCAGACGGGGCGCGCCTGCTTCCCGCCGCCTTCAATACAGTGAACCGAAAATGACGCCTGAAGAAAGCCAAGCCAATCAGTCGATTCTCGACGGCGTGGAAGCCGTCGGTGGCGGCTACGTGTGGGACGCGGAGGTCTTTGCGGTCACTCTTATGGATGTATCTTTGGCGGACGATAAGGTCATTCCGCTTTGCGGTCTGCGAGGCATCCAGCAAATTGCGCTCGACGCCTCGCGGCTCTCCATAGCGACCATCGCGGCATTGGCAGGCATCACCGGGTTGCAGTCACTTGTGCTCGCGCGACGCACCTTCACCGAGGGTCAGCGGAACGAGCTCAGTCGATTGGGGCCTCAGATTGTTGAGGTCGATGACCAGGGCTCGTTGCGGCCACAAGCAGCCACTCGGCGGGCTCATCGAATATGAAAATCGAAGATGGCCAGATCGAGTTCCGGCGCCGCCTCAAGGCTGCTGGCAAGAAGGTAACCGGCCTGATGCCCGGCACCAACGCAGGTTGGCGCAGGAGCAGAGACGATGCAGCCGGGCGATCACTTGACATGAATTCTGGGCGAGAACTTTGCCATCGGCGAGCTCGCCTTGCACGTCGGCATGCCAGCCAAATACCGCGCCATCGTGTCGATGTCCGTCTCTGAAAGGGTCGTGCCGTTAGTCGCACCGTATCCGGGCTATCGACCGAAAACTTCCAATCACTGCATGGCCAGGTCCAGACCCATCCAATTGCAAAATTCAAAGGTGAGGAAGAGCACGAGGAACGCAGAAGCGACGAACGCCCCGCCCACCTTGATGGATGTCAGTACCACTGCAGCTGTCTTCTGATTCTTGTCCTTCTGCCCCCGTTCGTAATGCCACTTGACGGCTAAATACATGCCCACGCTGAGCACGAGAACCTTGAAAATAACAAAAGAGATAGGGATTGAATTCATGATTGAAGGGATATCAATGGTGAAAGACGGCGAAGTGCCCGAGTGCGGCGAGTAGCTCAATAGACCGATGAAGAAACGGAAATTCAATCAATCAATCTAACGAAACGGTTGCGGTGAGCTAAATGGGCGTCCGCAAGGCGCGTCGAAAGGCACGCAAGACATGGGTCGAAAGGCGGAGCAGTCTGCCTGCACCACAGAAGCACTCTCATCGTGCTGTCGAGTGTTCATCTTCCAGGCTGATACGTAAAGAACCAGATCAGCTGAAAATCTTCGTATCAGATGCAAGGAGGCCGGTAGTCGCGCCGGGGCGGGTCGACGTCTGATATGACAATCTCTGAAGCGGTCCAGAACGACCGTATCAGAAAGAGATGCCCATGAACCGCTACGAGAAGCTTGCCGACAACATCGCTCAGCGTATTCGCGCGGGTAGCCTGAAGGCGAACGATCGCCTTCCCTCCGTGCGCGAACTGAAGTCGCAAATGGGCATCAGTGCGTCCACCGTGTTCTCTGCTTACTACCTGCTGGAGGCGCAAGGGCTTGTCGAAGCTCGGCAGCGGTCGGGATACTTCGTTCGAGCGGGCGCGGAAATGCCGGCCAACGAACTCGCCGCCAGCGAGCCTGTCCTGCGGTCCATGTCGGTCGACGTCTCGTCGCTTGTCTTTCAGGTCCTTGCACAGGCTCGCGAGCGCGATATGGTCCCGCTCGGCTCGGCCTTTCCGTCGCCAGAGTTGTTTCCCTTCGAGCAACTTGCCGCCGGCCTGACGCGAGCGCTCAAGCGGATGGATCCTTGGCAGACCGTCGAGGATTTGTCACCAGGAAACGCCCAATTGCGCCATCAGATCTCCCTGCGTTACGGCAGCGTCGGGATGGATGTTCCTGCGTCTGAACTGGTCATCACCAGCGGGGCGATGGAAGCACTCAATCTTGCGCTCGAATCGGTGACGCAGCCAGGCGACCTCGTGGCGATCGAAACGCCAACCTTTTACGGTGCGTTGCAGGCACTGGAGCGGCGCGGTCTTCGCGCGGTCGAGGTTGAGACGCACCCGCGAACAGGCGTAGATCTCGACTCTCTTGCTCGCGTGATCGACCAGCATCCGGTGAAGGCCTGCTGGTTCATGCCGACCTTCCAGAATCCGATGGGCTGCACCATGAGCGACGCAGCCAAGGAGCAACTGGTCAGCATGCTCGCCACCCGCGCCATACCGCTGATCGAAGACGACGTGTACGGCGAGCTCGCGCATGGGGCTCGGAGACCGCCACCAGCCAAGGCCTGGGACCGGGATGGCTGGGTGCTGCACTGCAGTTCTTTCTCGAAATCCCTGGCACCCGGATATCGCATCGGCTGGGTAGCGGGCGGTCGCTTTGCAGCCACTTTGGGCCGGAACAAGTTGATGAGCTCGCTGGCGACGGCACTCCCCTCGCAACTGGCGTTGCAGGAGTACCTGCAACACAAGAGTTTCGATCGTCACCTGCGCGCCCTGCGGCATTCGCTCAGCCGCCAGCAGGCTGCATGCTTGCGATTTATCGATCGATACTTTCCAACTGGAACGCGGGTCACGCGCCCCGAGGGTGGCTATTTCCTGTGGCTCGCGCTGCCAGAAGGTGTCGACTCGCTCGCACTGCACCAGGACGCTCTTCGGCTCGGCATAGGCGTAGCGCCGGGCCATTTGTTTTCAGCCGACCGCCGATACACCCGGCACCTGCGCATCAACTACGGGTATCTCGGCGACCCGCGCTTGGAAGGGGCCATCAGGAGTCTTGGAGATCTCGCCAACGCGCAGCTGAAATCTACAACTGGAAAATCGGGGCCAATCTTCGAGGAACGTTCGTCGAGACCCTAGTTAGCGTCAACGCAGGTCGAGGTCCGCCGCCTTCGACTGACTCTCAACGTCACGCGTGCCGCGTCTGTCCAGTCGCGGCTTAAAGAACCCGCAGTACCTCAAACTGCTGTCGGATTGGAGCGACCTGTATCGACACCTCATCACCCTCGCATTTGCCCAGCATTGCCCTACCCAAAGGGGCTTCGCTGCTGATGACCTGAACCAGCTGAGTGCCGCTGACCAACGTCATGCTGCCCCCATCCGGGCCGAGAAAGAGCTGTTGCTGCTTGTCGTCGGAATCGACCAGGCAGACCAGCGCGCCTAGCTGTATGCCTTTGATGGCGTCGTAGGGACGCGGGCGGAATCGGCGCCAATTGGCCATCGCCTGGCGTATGGCTTCGGCGCGCCGAGCTTGGCCGGTGGCCAGGTAGGCGGCTTCGAGCCCCAATGTGTCGTATTTGTTTTCGGCGATGTTCTCTTCGTGAGTCGCCGTTTCATGGGCTGCCCGCACTGCCTGTTCGGCTTGCAGCAGGTCTTCGGCGAGCCGTTCCAGCACCTGCTGTTGCAGCAAGAATTTATCCATGACGAAAGGTCGGTATCTCGAACAAGCGGGGGGCAGGTTTTGATTATGAGGCGCTCCAGAAGCCTTCGACGCTTCTGTTGGCTGCAGGTTAACTTCAGCAATGAGCCCAAAGCCGAAGTTCGATTCGCTCCAAAGCGGCCGCTCGCCGCCGGCTCAGGTAGCGCCGCGACAATCTATTCGGTGTTGAGTGCGTATTGCTCGGGGATCGGGACTGGACGCCGCGAGCTACTCTGCGTCGAGCCCTGCTCGGTATGGAGGAAAGGGTAGAAGTTGAAGCACTGGTCCCCAGGTAGGTTGCTCACTTCATGCTCCCATCCGACCCAGCGCATCTGATCGTAAAAGGTGTGAGCGAGAAGGCGCGACGCGGAGCGCTTGAGACTGGCGGTTAGCGGCTGGTCTGCGGGCTGCGGTTTTCGCGGCTCGCCTGGGCAAACCGTCAACTGCCTGACGAAGTCACCGCACCCGTCGCACGCCCCTCATACGCCAACAGGATCAGCGGCTTCGCTGCATCCAGATCCGACTGCGACGCGAGGGACAGTTCCAGGTCACCCGTTCCCCAATGTCCTTGCTGCCTGACATCCCGCCCGTTCGACGGTAGCGGCAGCACCTGGGCTGGGTCGACGTGCAGGTACAGAAGCAAGCGCACCTTCTGCGGCACCACGGTGGCAAAGTTCTTCAGCCGCTTGAAGGCCACGTACAACTTCAGCTCTTTACGTTGCACGTCGTCGCCCAGCGAGAGCACATGCCCCTCCAGCGACGCCATCAACTCGCTCAAGTAGGGCGCAAGCAAGGGCAGCCATTCGGCAAACGACCGGTCTCCCGTCACCGGCTTCGCCGCACTGGCATCCGCGGGCGGAGACTTCAGCGCTTTCGCCGGCTTGACCGCCGACGCACGGCCGCCGTTCGCGCTGGTGGCGTTGGCCTGTTCCAGCAGGAGCAGCTCTTCGCCAAAGCGCCGGTAGCGGATCAGCTCGATATTGCGGTTGATCTGCTGCACCGCATGGCCGTCGTACTTGGTGAAGTCGGCCGCGATGCACACCAGGCGCGGCGCCGTCCAGTCGATGGCGTCGGCCGCCGGTTTGCCCAGCTTGTCCATCACGAGCAGCTTGAACTCGGCCTGGTGGTCCATCAGCCAGTCCAGGTAGAACAGGCCCTGGTTGATGACGTTCTCGCCGACCGAGCGCTTGTATTCCAGGATCACCGGGCAGTTGTTCTCATCCAGGCCCAGCGAGTCGATTCGCCCGGCGTGGGTCTTGCCGGTGGAGTACTCGGTGGCCAGGAAACGAATGCCGAGGAGCGTATCGAGATTGGCCTCGATCAGGGTCTGCAACGGTTTCTCCAAATCGGAGGCGTCGCCTTGGAGCTCGGTGGCGCGGCCGAATTGAAGGCGGAAGAGTTTGATGTCGCTCATGAGCACGGTGCTGAAGTCGTCGACTGGTCAAGGAGATCTCGTAAAAGTTGCTTCAGGCGGCCATGTCCCTGTTCACAGCGTAGTCGCAGCATCCGGAACACCGCCGCCTTGAGAAAAGCCTTGTCTCGCATGCCGTTGTCGACGCAGTACTGCTCGAACCTCTTGAGCGCCTCTAACAAGCTGACATCAGTATCACCCCGGCGATCGGCACTTCGCGCCCAGTTCCGAAACTCCCAGAGCCATGCCGAGTAGCCCTCGTCAAGGTGGTCTCGTCGATAGCGCTCGCGAACGGAGAACACTGCATCCCAAGTCGGGACAGCTGGTGCGTCAGGGTCAAATTCGATCGCCCATCTGGGCGTGCTCGGCGTTGAGCCGTCGAACGGGTCACTGTCGTCGAGCACCACGCCAATCTTGGCGTGGTTATACGGGTCGAAGGCCACGCGACGTACGCCGCCCGCGTCGTAGAGCACGTCAACCGCAAGCTTGTACTTCGAGTTGCACTTGTGCCCCATGGGCACGAGATTCCTCAGGTTAACGGCGGCAAATGGATAGCGACTCACCGCTAGGTAGTGGTCCAAGTCCTCACGAGGCGCCCCGGGCGCATCGAAGTATTCCGTGCCGCAGAACGGACAGATATGCTCAGTCACCGCGTTGTAGATGATCTTGTAGTGATCATCACGAATTTTGAGGTCGGTGAGCAGTCCGAAGGCGAAGTCAAAGAGCGAGGTCACGGCGTCATGAACGGCTGCGGGCAGCGCTTCGAGCGCCGCGCAATTGGAGGCGTTGGACAGCAGGTCTGCAATGCGGTTTTGATCAGTGACGGCGGCTAGAACGGCGGCCCTCTCGCTCTGCAACGACAGCTTCCGGAGTGCGATGTTGTACTTCTTGAGTCGGTCTCGCAACCCCGCGCGTGACTTTAGCGTCGCCTGGTGCTCGTCGGGCAGGATCTTGGGCCAGGCCGGATACCGCTTTTTAGCGTCCGCTAGCGCGTGCACATTCTTGACCGCCGCCAGCACGCAGTCGTGAAGCCAGTTGTTCTGCGTTGCGGCAGGCGGGTAGCCGAAGAGCATGCCTACGCTCCGTCCTGCTTCGAGATCTGGCGAAGGTGATCCATCAAGAATACCTTGTCGACTGAATCTCCTAGCTTCGCGATGCCCGATTTGATTGCGTCTGCGTCCTCGCTGGCCATCAACTCCTTGATCTCACGTCGCGGCACCTCCGACATTGGAGGTCGAACGTCAAAGCACTCTCCAAGAATGGCGTCGAAGGTTGTGCCGAAGGTCTCAATGTCGGGGCGCCGCACTTCGACCGTGGATTCCCCTTTCTTGAAGATGAGCACGTTGTTCCGCGACATGTCCGACGGCACAAACGGCGAGTGGGTCGTCAGCAAGCAGTCCTGTTGGGCGGCCGCTCCGCCCGCTTCGCCGCGCTTGCCGCTCGCCGTGGGCAAGTCCATCATCCGGGAGATGAATTTGACGCGCCACTGCGGGTTGAAATGCGACTCCGGCTCGTCAAGCAGGAACAGCACGTTGGGAAACGATGCCATGCACATCGTCCCGAGAATCTGCGCGAGCTGGTGTTCACCGTCGGAAAGCGAAACGTAGTCAACAACTCCCTCGCCAACCCTAGGTATGAACCGAACCTGCTCAAAGCGGAAGACCCTGTCCTCATCCTGAGGCTCCGGCAGCCGCGATGCGAAGCGTCTCGTCTTGATGTCGCGAAGTAGGCGTTCGCGGGTGACTTTGGGAATCGCCAGGTCGTTCAGCATCGCCAGCTTGTGAAGTGCCGAGTACAGCTCGATCGTGGTCGCCCAGAACGCGAGAAATGCTCTGCGCGTTTCGTCCGTCACCAGAAAGTCGAAGACGTAGGTCTCGGACTTTTCGTCGTATGTATGGCAAGTCGAGCACCGTTTCAGTTGTTCGATGTAGTGCTCGAGCTCGTCAGTTAGCTGCACACCCTTGCGCTTCCGCGTCGACGTTTTTCGTGCCGAGAGCTTAGGGACAGCCCGGTGAGCCAGCTGGATCACGCATCGAAACGAGTGCAGTTCCTTGAGCTTCGCGTCCCGGAGCAATGCATCCCTTTCCGTCGCGGACCCCAGGAGAAGGTTTGCGACCAGCACCTCGAGATGCGTGCCGTAGTCTACGAGCATGAGCCGTGTATCGGGAATTGACTGAGATTTCGCACCGGGCTCATGGTCCAACGCCTGCTTGCCAACCGCGTCAGCGTAGCCGCTCCGGCTCACAAGAAAAGGCAGGCTCAGAGTCTCGTTGCCTCCCGACGTGTAGCCGACGATCCGCGATGGGAGCAGCTCGTGTGTCGCAGGCTTCTCGAGGGAGCATTCAACCCACTCGATACCATCTTTCCGCTCGATCTTGAGCGCCGGACGTCGCCTGCCCTCGCTGCGACGCGAAAGACGGACTAGCACCGGCTCGCCACTCGTGAGACGAATCACGTACTCAATCTCGAACTGAAGGTCTTCATTGCCTTTAGCGCGCTCCTCATTCGCAACACATGCGTGAAAGACTGTCTGAAACGCCTCGGCGACCACCTGAAGGAACTGTGATTTTCCCGCACCGTTAGGTCCAACAAGGCAGAGCGGGTCGAATTGCTCGGGCCCGTTCTGCGTCCCTCGCAAGCCGACATCGAGCCCGTCGAGTAGCCCGCCGCAGGTCGCCGCCTTGATGATGTGAATGCGGGTGAGCTTCATGGTCAGACTCGCACAAGCTGCATCGCTTTGGTCTTCTCGTCGAAGACCTGCCGAACAACAGGACTTGATTCTTCTAGCAACTCGAAGAGCGTTGTCTTTAGCTGCTCGTAGTCACCTGAAACCTGCGCCCTTAGCTCGTCAAACGAGAAGCGATCAGTCTTCAGCTTCAGAATTGCAGCCTTGATGGTGTTCTTGTCGGAAATGCTCATATTCGGTCGTTTCCCCGGTGTCTTGGGTCGTCTGCGCGAGGGTTCTGCTGCAGCATTTGTCTGAGCGGCCCTCAGTTCCGCTATCAGCGCGCTGGCGGGCTCATCGTCGGGGTCTTGAGGGACGAGTTCGCCGCGGAAGGCTTTGGAGAGCGTGACAGGTGCGAGGCGCTGAGCAAGCCATCTTGCTTGCTCATAGCGCTTCTCAATGCGATCAGCGACAGACAGAAGTACTTCGACGCGACGCACGATCTCGGCCTGCTCGCTTAGCGAGGGCAACCGAAAGGGGAAGGCTGCCAGCTTCTTGGCGTTTATGTTCGACTGGCTAACACCGTCGGACTTGACCGACCAGCAATAGTCCCGTCCGTTCTGACTATTGAGGCAGTAGTTCAAGTAGTCTGGCAACAGGCTGGGCAAACACCTGACGCGAATTAGATATCCCGCGTATACGGCTGGTCGTCCGCCTTTGTAGACGGCGGTCTTTCCTACGAGCTCGGGGCTATTCGTGCGATTGAAAAGAACGTCGCCGGCAGTCAACGTGTACTTGTCTATCTCTCCTTTGTCCGAGGTAAAGACCAAGTCGCTCCAGTCCAGCCGCCCTTCTTGGATATTGCCCATGCGAAGCACAGGCACTTCCCCCGTCGGAGAGGACTTGGCCGCGGAGCCATACGAAAAGCCGGAGGCCACTTCGGCAAGCCTGACTTGAGGCCAAGAGGTCATCTCATCGTTTCGCCAGTCCTCCGTCAGCGAGCCGGACGTAGCGGCATTCAGCACTGCCCGCCGAAACCGCTTGAGCAATACCGGAATGACATCCAGGCGGTCATTGCAGGCTTGGATGCGGGTCATCAGGGTGTCGAGTTGGTCAGCGATGCGGGTTTGCTCTTCTCGCGGCGCCACCACGAGTGGCGCGGACCTACCTGCTTCGGTACCAAGGCGCGGCATGCTCATTCCATGACTCGCGGCTTCCACGTATTTCAGAAACGCCGGATGTTTGAGCCAGTGGAAGAGGTAGCGCTTGTCCAACGCTGGACTCGTCGGCAGGGGCACGATCTCAGTGGTGCAAAAGCCCGGCAAGTCGGCAATGACCACCTTGTTGAGGTAGGGGCGTAACTTGCTGTACAGCACATCCCCGGTGTTGAATCGGTTCTTGGTGCTTCGGGACTGGCGTTGAGCTTGCGTGAATCGGGCCAGGATGCGCGAACTGTCCTTTTCGATGTCTTCCAGCTCCAGCACCCAGGCACTGCCGGGAATTTCCGAGGGCTCAGCTTTTGTGGTTTTGCCATAGGCAACAACTGCGCCCAGGTTTGTGACAACCCAAGAAGGCGGCAAGCTTTGCGGCGTGATCTCGAAATCACTCATCGCCCCGGCCCTTCCCGCAGCACCAACCGCTCCCGCGCCTCTATCAGCGCTGCATTCAGCAGCGGCAATTGTGTCGACAGCGACGACACAATTGCGGCGTCGGCGAAGACCTGCGCAGACTCCACCATGCGGCGCAGGTTGCGCGGTTCGGAGCTCCGACCGAACTCTTGCGACAGTTGCAAGCCCAATTGGTCGAGTAAGCGGGCGCCAGAGCCGGCGCACACACCACCCAGCACTTCTGAGACCAGACTTTGGCCGACAGTCCAGCACAGCCGGTTCAACACGCCGGTCAAGCGCTGGCGGCTGGCAGCGATCAGCGCGCGCAGCTCGTCGTGCAGACTCACCGGCGAGGTGCCGGCCAGGGTGGCAATCAAGTCGGTCATACCCCAGCCTCATTGGCCTGCGGCTCGTCCAGGGGCAAGTCGTCTAGCGCCACATCGGGGTCCTCCCCCAGTTCTTCCAGCAAGGCCCGCAACTCGGCCATGGCGTCGCCCAGCTCGCGCTGTAGCAGCCGGGCGACCATGGCCGGGTCATCGCGCTGGGCGTCGGCGGCCTGCGCGCTGTCGTCCTTGAGCCAGCTGATGTCGAGGTTATCGCCGCGTTGCGCGATCTGCTCGCGGGTGTAGCGGCGCCAACGGCCGGTGGCGCCAGTGTCCTGACGCGCGGCCAATGCGCTGGGCCCGCCGCAGGGGTCGTCGCCGAACACGTCCTCGAACTTGTCGCGCAGTTGGCTGGCCGGTGCGTCAGACGGCGTGCGGAAATAGTCGCGCGTGAAGGGCGTGCGCTTGCCGAACTGCGGCATGTTGGCGCGCATGTCGTAGACCCACACTTCCTTGGTATTGCCCTTGTCGGTCTTGCCATGCGTGAAGAACAGCACGTTGGTCTTTACGCCCTGGGCATAGAAGATGCCGGTGGGCAGGCGCAGGATGGTGTGCAAGTTGCACTTGTCCATCAGGTCGCGGCGAATCTCGGTACCGATATTGCTTTCGAACAGCACGTTGTCGGGCAGCACCACGGCGGCGCGCCCACCCGGCTTCAGCGCACGGTAGATGTGCTGCAGGAAGGCGAACTGCTTGTTGCTGGTCTCGAAGGTGAGGTCACCACGTGTCGGCAAGCCGCCGCCTTTCTTGGTGCCGAAGGGTGGGTTGGAGAGGATCAGCGTGGCGTTCGGCAACTGGTCGTGGTCATCGCTGAGCGTGTCGCCATAGATCACTCCGCCTTCGATGCCGTGCAGAAGCATGTTCATCAACGCGAGGCGGTGCGTGTCCTGCACCAGCTCCATACCAAAGAAGGTTTCCTTGGTGTAGCGGCGCTGATGTGCATCCGTCAGGCTGTCGAAGTCGTTGTGCCGACGCAGGTAGTTGTTGGCCGCGATCAAAAAGCCGCAGGTGCCGGCCGCCGGATCCTGGATCACGTCGCCCAGCTGCGGCTGCATCACCGCAACGATGCTGTCGATCAGATGCCTTGGCGTGAAGTACTGGCCGGCGCCGCTCTTTTTCTCGCCGGCGTTGCGCTCCAGCAGGTCTTCGTACATGTCGCCCAGGTCGTCGCGTTCCACGCTGTACCAGTCCAGGCTGTCGATGTCGGTGACCAGCTTGCTCAGTGTGGCGGGCTTGGTGATGAAGGTGTTGGCGTTGGCGTAGATTTCCTGCACCGCGCCGCGGCCGCGCAGGCCGTAGTCGAGCAGCATCTCCTTGTAAAGGTCGAGCCGTTCGGGGGCGGAGGCGTTGAGCAGGTCGTCCCAGCGGGTGCCGGGTTGTTCGACCGGGGGCTCGGACTTCTTGGGTCGCGTCCACACCTTGAGCCGGTCTTCCTGGCCGGTCTCCTTCATCATCTTCAGGAACAGCAGGTAGGTCAGTTCGCTCAGGTACTGGTGGTAGGTGACGCCGTCGTCACGCAGCACGTGGCACAACGACCAGAGCTTGGCGCCGATGTCGAGCGCGGCAGAGTGGTTGGTCATGGGGTAGCAGGGGGTCAGTAGAGGTCAGCGGTTGGCCGACGCTGGTGGCGGAGCCCACAGCGCGTCGTTGAAGGCCTCCAGCACGGGCTGGAGCTGGCCGTTGAAGACTTTGTCGAGGCGGTTGAAGCCGCCGCCTTCGCGCTTGAAGATGAGGTCGGGGTCGTCGAGAGCGGCGCGGTCCACCAGCACGTTGGCTTTGGTCTGTGCCGCGATGCGTTTGAGCCAGTCGCGCTGCGGTGTACTCCAAGGCTTGCCGCCGGGCGGGTGCGCCAGCAGGTGTTGCAGCGCGTGGTCCACCCGCTCGGCGTAGGGCACCAGCGCGTCGCCGATGGCGGCCTGGCGGATATAGCCGACGATGCGCGCGGCGATGTCCTGGTTGGTCAGCTCGCGCCAGGCCGAAGCGAGGCTGGTTTCGGTGAAGCCGGCGCGGTCCAGGGTCAGCACCAGCTCGCGCAGCTGGGCACGGGTCAGTTCACGCGGGCGGGTGAGCACGGTCACCAAGGCCGGAATCTGGTTGCCCTGGGCCCGGATGAAGTCGCCGAACGCGCGGAGGTAGTCGTCTGGCTTCTGGGCCTTGCCGTAGCCGCGGTCGGCACGCTCAAAGCGGTCGGCATGCTCTGACACATACATCTCGCGTTCGGGGCCATCGCCGCGGCGGTCCAGCAGTTCGCCCAGCTCCGGGTTTTGAACGAACCATGCGGCCACATCGGTCAGGGGCATGGCCTTCAGTTTCTGGATGAAGGCCTGCACGGGCATGCCGGCTTTGGCTTCGAAGTCTTGCCGGTCGTTGTCAGACAGGTGACGCTTCTTGCGCTGCAGCTTGGCCAGGAACTGGTCACGCACCAGGGCGGTGGCGGCTTCGTCCTTGAGCGTTGCCAGCTCCTGGGCAAGTTGGCTGAAGCTGATTTTCGGGTTCACGACCACGGGTTGCATGGCCGTCATGTCGCCGATAGCCTCGAAGATGCGCACGGCGTCGAACACGCGGAATGCATCCTTTACGTCCGTACCGCCGAAGTCGCACAGCCGCGTGGCGCGGCCCAACATCTGATCGAACAGAATCCGGCTATTCACTTGCCGCAGGAAAACCAGGTTGCAGATCTCGGGCACGTCCACGCCGGTGGTCAACAGGTCCACCGTCACGGCAACGTTGGGCAGGCGTTCGTTCCTGTAGCGGCGGATCAACTGCAGCGGCTTGTCGGCCGCGCCAGTGATCTTGATGACGGCGTCGTCTTCCACTGCACCGTACTGCGCGGCAAAGGCCTGCTTGAGCAAGTCCACGACCATGTCGGCATGACTGTCGCTGACGCAGAAGATCAAGGTCTTGCGGCGCGACGCGGGGTCCAGCTCCTGCGCCAAATAATTGCAAACTACTTCATTGAACGCTCGCGTGATGACCTTGCGGTTGAAATCGTCGACCTTGAGCTTGATCTCGTCCGGCGCCTTGAACAGGTCGATCTGTTGACGGCCTGTGTTGTAGACCTTGACTTCCTCGCCAGCCTTCCAGGCGATGCCTTCGCTGGACAAGTGCGTGTGCACCTGGATGGGCGGTTCGTAGTCCACCAGCCAGCCATCGACGACGGCCTCGCGGTACCCGTAGGTGAACACCGGCGGCCCGAAGATCTGGGTGGTGTGCAGCGCTGGCGTGGCGGTGAGCCCGACCTTCACCGCGTCGAAGTGGTCCAGCACACGCCGGTATTTGGAAACGTAGTCGTCGTAGCCACGGAAGCTGAGCTCGGTGTCCGACAACTCACGGTCCAGCAGGTAACCGCGATGGCATTCGTCGACAACGATGCAGTCGTACTGGTCGACGGGAGGCGGTGGCTCATCCTCGGCGGTGTACAGAACACGTTGCACCATGCCCTGGATCGTGGCTAGGTGGACGGCGGTGTCGGCGTCGGGCCGTGGGGCATCCAGCTCCTTGATGCCGAAAATATCGGCGAAGGTCTGCAGGCGCTCCATCCGCGTGTCCTTGAAGGCGTTCGCGGCCTGCTCGCCCAGGGCTGAACGGTCGACCAGAAACAAGATGCGGCGAAAGCGCTTGGCCTTGAGCAGGCGGTAGATGAGGGCAATGCAGGTCTTGGTCTTGCCGGTGCCAGTGGCCATGGCCAGCAAGACGGCGCGCTGGCCCTCGTGGATGCTGGCCTCGGTCGCCCGGATGGCGTTCTGCTGGTAGGGGCGCAGTGGAAAACCGTAATCGAATGGCGCATTGGCGAGTTCGGAGTGCGCGCGGTCTTCGTCCCGCTCCATCAGCGCGCTCAGGCCTTCGGGCGTGTACCAACCGTCCAGTGCATGGCCGAGGTTTTCCGGGCGCCGCAGGTCACAGAACCAGACGCCGCTTTTCTCGGCCAACTGCCGTAGGTAAGGACGGCCGTTGGCGGAAAAGACAAAGGGGATACGGAACTCGGCGTTGGCGCCGAAGTTGTCTGCAGGAAGTTCCACCTCGGGTGATGCACGGAAGCCACGGCTGTAGCGCTTGGCTTGTTGCAATGCAGCGGAGACGTCGATGTTCTTGCGCTTGGCCTCCACGATGGCGACCGGCGTGAGGCCGATGAACAGCGCGTAGTCGGCAGGCCCAGTCTCGGTGGGCCATTCGGCAATGGCGAGATTCTGATCACGTTGAGGCCGGGCACCCTTGGCGAACGTCAGCTGTGCCGAGTCGACCGTCCAGCCCGCGCTGGTCAGTTGGTCGTCGATGAGCTTGCGCGTGTCGCCTTCGCTGATCTGAATGACCGCTGCCGCCGAGTTTGCGGCCGCCACGAGCCTGGCGATGGCTTGTGGTGGCTCTGCACCGGCTTGGGCCTGGAGCAGCTCCAGTCGCTGGAGCAGTGCGGACTTGGCCGATTCGGCCTCCGTGGCCATGCTCTCCCAGAAGGCGCGATCTTCTTCGGCGCGCCTGATCTGTGCCTGCGCCTGATCGATCACCTGCGCCGCATCCTGATGCGTAGCTCGGTACTGGGCCAGTTCGACCCGAAGTGCGTTGAGTTCAGCCGTGAGTTCCACGCTCTCGTTCGCCGGTGGCACGGGGGGCAGGAACGGGCCGGACTTGAAGGCGGGATCCTTGAAGGTCCGGTGGAACCACACGCCCAGCTGCCACGTGAGCCGGAGGCTGAGCAACGCGGTGCGGTGGTCGCCGCCAAAACTGTGGTTCGCGTTGTTGCCCGACCTGCGGACCTGCGCGAACAACGCCCCGACCTCTCGCGGAACGATGCCCTGGTCCTGCAGACGGCGAAGCAGGTCGACCTGCTTTTCTTCGGGAGAAGTGAAAACCCCGACGTTCGAAGCTGCGAGTTGCGCGAGCAATTCCGTCAGTTGGCGCAGCTTCAGGAGGCACGTATTCGGATCGTCTGCGAAGTAGCGCTCAGCGAGCATCCCGAGGCGTACGAGCTGCTGGTCGTGCGCCTTGAGATATCCAAAGTTCGATGCCTTATCGCCCTGCATATCAGGCCATTTCAGCTCGAAGGCTGGCGTTGCTTGCGGGGTGCCTTAGCAGGGCCCCTGTCTGTAGACGCGGCGCGCGATGCGGCGATGCCGTGATCACGGCAGTAGCTGAGAACCATGACTTCGAGCATGGACGCGACGCTGCGTCTCTCCGCCTCTGCGGCAGCGGACAGCGCGGACTTCACATCGGGAGGCACTCTTGCACTGACCACCTCCGTCTTCGTTACAGCCAATGCAGAACTCCTGTGTGAAAAACGCTAGCGTTCTGCAATGGTAGCTCAACCCAGATCGAGAATTTCCTTGGAAATCAATACAGGTCGATTGACGCCTCGGTGGGGAACTGCGACCGCTAAAAATCTCGAATGGCCCGACTGCATCCAGTCTGAAGCGAACATCTGCAATCCACCACAGCGGTCAGCCCGCCAACGTCACAGCCGCACTCATCGTGCGCAGGGCATCGGGTGCTCCCCGCAGCGAAACCAAGGAGGAGGCCGCAGGCCGGGGGACATTCGCGGAGGGGAGTACCCGGCGGCCTGCGCACGCGCCCCGGACAAGCGTCCAGAACAAGGCCACAGCTAAGGAAACCCCCGATATATGAATGGTCATTGACCCCCTAGCATCGAGCGCTGCTCGCCTGTCAAGGTGTACGGATCGCGTCCCGGCGTCCGCCCGGTGACTTGGCGCCTGCCTCAGCTGCCCTTTCCTGCGATGACAACTCCTCCCGAGTCCGGCCCCACGCTGGACGCCGCCAGTCCCCTCCCCCCCGACATCGAAGCCGCCGACGAACCCACCAAGGTTCCCCTCGCCATCGAAGACTGGCTCACGGTCCTCATCATGGGCGCGCTGGCGCTCATCACGTTTGCCAACGTCATCGTGCGCTACTTCACCGACTCGTCCTTCGCGTGGACGGAAGAGTTCTCGGTGTTCCTGATGATCATGCTGGCACTGGTGGCCGGCTCGGCCGCCGTGGCGCGCGACCGGCACATCCGCATCGAGTACTTCTCGGAAAGCGGCTCCATGGCGCGGCGCAAGCGCCTGGCCCAGTTCGGCGCGCTGATGATCGCCATCTTGTTCGCGCTGATCGGCGCGCTCAGCATCCGCATGGTCTGGGACGACTACCGCTTCGAAGAAACCACGCCCGGCATCGGCCTGCCCGCCTGGTGGTATTCGATCTGGCTGCCCATCGTGTCGTTCGCGATCGCGGGGCGCGCCATCGGCCTGATGGTCCGCCGTGGCCGCAAGACGAACTACAAGTCTGACGACGACAACAGCAAGAAGGGCGACGCCAAGTGATCGCCACCCTGCTCTTCGTCGCCTTCGTGCTCATGATGCTGGTGGGCGTGCCCATCGGCGCCGCGCTCGGCCTGGCGGGCGCCGCCTGCATCGCGCTGGCCAACGCCGACGCCCAGTGGTTCGGCCTGTTGGCCGTGCCGCAGAACTTCTACGCCGGCCTGGGCAAGTACCCGCTGCTGGCGATTCCGATGTTCGTGCTGGTCGGCTCCATCTTCGACCGCTCGGGCGTGGCACTGCGCCTGGTCAACTTCGCCATCGCCATCGTGGGCCGCGGCCCCGGCATGCTGCCGCTGGTGGCGATTGCGGTGGCGATGTTCCTGGGCGGCATCTCGGGCTCGGGCCCGGCAAACGCCGCCGCCGTGGGCGCGGTGATGATCGCGGCCATGAGCCGCGCCGGCTATCCGGCCGCGTACTCGGCCAGCGTGGTGGGCGCCGCGGCGGCCACCGACATCCTGATTCCGCCCTCGGTCGCGTTCATCGTGTACTCGGTGCTGGTGCCCGGCGCCTCGGTGCCGGCGCTGTTCGCGGCCGGCATGATCCCCGGCGTGATGGCCGGCCTGGCGCTGATGATTCCGGCCGTGTGGCTGGCGCGCAAGCACAAGATGGGCGCGCTCGAATCGACGCTGCCGCGCCCGCCGTTCTGGAAGAGCTTTCGCGAAGCGATCTGGGGCCTGGCGGCGCCGGTGCTGATTCTGGGCGGCATGCGCGCGGGCTGGTTCACGCCCACCGAGGCGGCCGTGGTGGCGGTGTTCTACGGCCTGTTCGTGGGCATGTGCATCCACCGGACGATCAAGGTGCGCGACCTGTTCGTGATCTTGCGCGAGTCGGGCGAGCTGTCGGCGGTGATCCTGCTGGTGGTGTCGCTGGCGGGCATCTTCGCGTACTCGCTCTCGACGCTGGGCGTCATCGATCCGGTCACGCGCGCCATCGTGAATTCGGGGCTGGGCGAGTACGGCATCCTGGCGCTCCTGATCCTGCTGCTGATCACCGTGGGCATGTTCCTGGACGGCGTGTCGATCTTCCTGATCTTCGTGCCGCTGTTGCTGCCCATCGTGCAGCACTACAAGTGGGACCCGGTGTGGTTCGGCGTGATCCTCACGCTGAAGGTGGCGCTGGGCCAGTTCACGCCGCCGCTGGCGGTCAACCTCATGGTCTCGTGCCGCATCGCCAAAGTGCGCATGGAAGAAACCGTGCAGTGGGTGGGCTGGATGCTGTTCTCGATGTTCGTGGTGATGGTGCTGGTGATCGCCTTCCCCGAACTCGCGCTCTGGCTGCCGCGCAAGCTGGGCTACTGATTTTTTCGATCCATCGATAGACAAAGAGGAGACCTCTCTCATGAAAATCCGCCGCACCCTGCTGGGCCTTGCCGCCGTCGCCGCCACGCTCGGCCTGTTCTCGACCGGCGCGATGGCGCAGGCCACCTACAAGCCCGAGTACAAGATGTCGCTGGTGCTGGGCCCGCCCACGCCGTGGGGCCAGGCCGGCAAGATCTGGGCCGACCTGGTGAAGGAGCGCACCCAGGGCCGCATCAACATCAAGCTGTACCCGGGCGTGTCGCTCATTCAAGGCGACCAGACGCGCGAGTTCAGCGCGCTGCGCCAGGGCGTGATCGACATGGCGGTAGGCTCGACCATCAACTGGTCGCCGCAAGTGAAGCAGCTCAACCTGTTCTCCATGCCCTTCCTGATGCCCGACTACGCGGCCATCGACGCGCTCACGCAGGGCGAGGTGGGCAAGGACATGTTCAAGACGCTCGACAAGGCCGGCGTGGTGCCGCTCGCCTGGGGCGAGAACGGCTTCCGCGAAATCACCAACTCGAAGAAGCCGATCAAGTCGCCGGCCGACATCAAGGGCATGAAGATCCGCGTGGTGGGCTCGCCCATCTACTCCGACATGCTCACCGCACTGGGCGCCAACCCCACGCAGATGAGCTGGGCCGACGCGCAGCCCGCGCTCGCCAGCGGCGCGGTCGACGGCCAGGAGAACCCGCTGTTCCTGTTCACCGTGCTCAAGATGCACACGGTGGGCCAGAAGTTCGTCACCACCTGGGGCTACGTGGCCGACCCGCTGGTGTTCGTCGTGAACAAGGAAATCTGGGCCTCGTGGACGCCGGCCGACCAGGCCATCGTGCGCCAGGCCGCGCTCGACGCCGGCAAGCAGGAAATCGCCATCGCGCGCAAGGGCCTGGTCGAAGCCGACAAGCCCGTGCTCAAGGACATCGCCGCCATGGGCGTGACGGTGACCAACCTCACGCCGGCCGAGCGCGACGCCTTCGTGAAGGCCACGCGCCCGGTGTACGACAAGTGGAAGTCGACCGTCGGCGTCGACCTGGTGGCCAAGGCCGAGAAGGCCATCGCCGCGCGCGCGAAGTAAGCAGCCGCGCATCGCCGTGGATCGGGGGGCGGCATGACAATGTCGCCATGCACACCCTGATCATCGACACGGACCCCGGCGCGGACGACGTGATCGCGCTGCTGTTCGCCCTGGCGGCGCCCGAATCGCTGGCGATTCAGGCGCTGACCACGGTGGCGGGCAATGTTCCCCTGGCCAAGACCTCGCGCAACGCGCGCCTGGCCTGCGAATGGGCTGGACGGCCGGAGCTTCCGGTCTACGCGGGCGCCGAGCGGCCCCTGCAGCGCACCCCCATCTACGCCGCCAACATCCACGGCCGTGAAGGCCTCACGGGCGTGACCGTGCACGACCCCGTCGTGGCGCTGGCCGAGGGCCATGCCGTCGACTACCTCGTGCGCACGCTGCGCGCCGCGCCCGAGCACAGCGTGACGCTCGCCATGCTCGGCCCGCAGACCAACCTCGCACTGGCCCTCGAACAGGCGCCCGACATCGTGCGCGGCCTGCGCGAGCTGGTGCTCATGGCCGGCGCGCATTTCAACGGCGGCAACATCACGCCGGTGGCGGAGTTCAACGTGTTCGCCGATCCGCATGCGGCCGAGGCGGTGCTGAAAAGCGGCGTGCCGATCACGATGCTGCCGCTGGACGTGACGCACAAGATCCTCACGAGCGACGCGCGCATCGCGCGGCTGCGCCAGCTGGGCAACCGCGCCGGCACGATCGTCGCCGACATCCTCGACGCCTACGCGCCGCAGGAGATGGCCCACTACGGCATGCCCGGTGGCCCGGTGCACGACGCCACCGTGACGGCCTACCTGCTGCGCCCCGACCTGTTCCAGGGCCGCCGCATCCACGTCGAGATCGACAGCCGCGAGGGCATGGGCTTCGGCCAGACCGTGGCCGACTGGCACGGCAGCCTGAAGCGGCCGGCCAACGTGCAGTGGATCATCGACGGCGATGCGCAGGGTTTCTTCGACCTGCTGACGGAGCACATCGCGCGGCTGCCCTGAGCTTCGACCCGAACCCCATGAAAAAAGCCACGTTGCGGACAGCGTGGCTTTTTGTTTGGAGCGCGCAGCGGATCAGTGCTGCAGGATCTTGTTCAGGAAGTCCTTGGTGCGCGGCTGACGGTTCTCTGGGTGGTTGAAGAACTCGTCCTTCGGGCAGTCTTCCAGGATCTTGCCGCCCACGTCGATGAAGATCACGCGGCTCGCGACCTTGCGGGCGAAGGCCATTTCGTGCGTGACCACCATCATGGTCATGCCTTCCTTGGCCAGGCTCACCATCACGTCGAGCACTTCGCCGACCATCTCGGGGTCGAGCGCCGAGGTGGGTTCGTCGAACAGCATCACGATCGGGTCCATCGACAACGCTCGGGCGATCGCCACGCGCTGCTGCTGACCGCCCGACAGCTGGCCCGGGAACTTGTCCTTGTGCGCCATCAGGCCCACGCGGTCGAGCATCTTCAGGCCGCGGGTCTTGGCTTCGTCGGGCGTGCGGCCCAGCACCTTGATCTGCGCGATCGTGAGGTTCTCGGTCACCGACAGGTGCGGGAACAGCTCGAAGTGCTGGAACACCATGCCGACCTTGGAGCGCAGCTTGGGCAGGTTGGTCTTGGGGTCGTGCAGCGGAATGCCGTTGACGGTGATCTCGCCCTTCTGGAAGGGCTCGAGCGCGTTCACGGTCTTGATGAGCGTGGACTTGCCGGAACCCGACGGACCGCACACCACCACCACGTCGCCCTTGGAGATGTTCACCGAGCAGTCGTTGAGCACCTGCACCGGGCCGTACCACTTGGAGACGTTCTTGATTTCAATCATTTTTTCGGACATTTGTTTCTCTCCGGTTCAGTTCAGCCACTCAATCAGCGAATGATGGCGATTTTCTTGTGCAGGCGCTTCACCAGCCAGGAAAGGGCGTAGCACATGGCGAAGTACACGACCGCCGCGAGCAGGTAGGCCTCGATCGGGCGACCGAAGTTCTTGCCCGCCGTCTCGAAGCCCTTGAGCATGTCGTAGGCACCGATGGCGTAGACCAGCGAGGTGTCCTGGAACAGGATGATGGTCTGCGTGAGCAGCACCGGCAGCATGTTGCGGAAGGCCTGCGGCAGCACCACGAGGCGCATGTTCTGGCCGTAGGTCATGCCCACCGCCTGGCCCGCGTTCACCTGGCCGCGCGGGATCGACTGGATGCCCGCGCGCATGATCTCGCTGAAGTAGGCCGCTTCGAACGCCACGAAGGTGATCACCGCCGAAATCTCGGAGCGGTAGTTCGAGCCGAGCGAACCGAACATCGAATAGAACGACGCCGGCACCAGCAGGAAGAACCACAGGATCACCATCACCAGCGGGATGCTTCGCATGCCGTTGACGTACAGCGCTGCGGGCGCATCGAGCCACTTCTTGCCCGACAGGCGCATGAGCGCCAGGATCGTGCCGAAGATCACGCCACCAATGGTGGCCACCACCGTCAGCATGATGCTGAAGTAGAAGCCCTTGATGACGAAGTTGCTGATGACGTCCCAGTTGTAGAAGGACAGGTCGAGATTCATCATGTCAGTGTCCTCCGCCGCCAGCGCTGGCCGAGACGATGAAGCCCGGCACGCGGGTCTTCTTCTCGATGAACGCCATGAGCCGGTTGATGGCCAGGGCCGACACCACGTAGCACGCCGTCACCGCCAGGTAGACCTCGATGCCGCGCGAGGTTTCTTCCTGCGCCTGCATGGCGAACATGGTGAGTTCGGTGACCGACACGGCGAACGCGACGGACGAATTCTTGAAGATGTTCATCGTCTCGCTCGTGAGCGGCGGGATGATGATGCGGTACGCCATCGGCAGGATCACGTAGCGGTAGTACTGCGGCGTGGTGAAACCCACCGCCATGCCCGCATAGCGCTGGCCCTTGGGCAGCGCCTGGATGCCGGAGCGCACCTGCTCGGCGATACGCGCCGAGGTGAAGAAGCCCAGCGCCAGCACCACGAGGATGAAGCTCGGCACGCCCTTCATCACGGGGATGAGTGCCGGAATCACGTGGTACCAGAGGAAGATCTGCACCAGCAGCGGGATGTTGCGAAAGAGCTCCACCCATGCATTGCCGAAGCGCACGAGCCACGGGCTGTCGGGCAGCGTGCGGATGATGCCGATCAGCGAGCCCAGCACCAGCGCGACGATCAGCGCCAGCAGCGCGACCGACACGGTCCAGCCCCAGGCCGAGAGCATCCATTGCAGGTAGCTCGGATATTCCCCCCCGGGGTCTTGCAGGAAGACCTGCCAATCCCAGTTTCCCATGTGTGTTTACTCCTTCAGCTTCTTTTCGAAAAACCGTCCCTTGAAAAGAAACGCCCACCGCGAAAGGTGGGCGTCCATTCACGCAGCGACGCGCGCTTATTCCTTGGTGACGTACTCTTCGGCCGGCTTGTCGTTCGGGTTGGCCCACGCGTTCTTGGTGGCTTCGCCCAGCGGCAGGTTGATGGTCACGTTGGCCGGGGGAATCGGCTTGAGGAACCACTTGTCATACAGCTTGGCGAGTTCGCCCGACTTGGCCTGTGCCTTGATGCTGTCGTCCACGGCCTTCTTGAAGGCGGGGTCGTCTTTGCGGATCATGATGGCGATGGGTTCCACGGCCAGCACGTCGTTCAGGATCTTGTAGTCCTTGGGCGACTTCGACTTGGCGGCCAGGGCAGCCAGGATCGAGCCGTCCATCACGAAGGCGTCGGCACGGCCGGTTTCCAGCAGCAGGAAGCTGTCGGAGTGGTCCTTGCCGTAGACCTCCTTGAAGGTCAGGTTCTCGGCGCGCTTTTGCTTGCGCACGGTCTGCAGCGGCGTGGTGCCGGTGGTGGTGGCGACCGTCTTGTCCTTCAGGTCGGCCAGCGAGTTGATGCCCGAGTTGGCCTTGACGACGATCTTGGTTTCTTCGACGTAGGTGGTCACGCCGAAAGCCACGTCCTTCTGGCGGGTGGCGTTGTTGGTGGTGGAGCCGCACTCGATGTCCACGGTGCCGTTCTGCACCAGGGGGATGCGGTTCTGCGAAGTCACGGGCTGGTACTTGACTTCGAGCTTCTTGCCGGCGGCCTTCTCCAGGTCCTTGATGATGTTGGCGCAGACGTCGTAATGGAAGCCGGTGTACTGGCCATTGCCGAGCGTGTACGAAAGGCCGGAGGACTCACGCACGCCTTCGGTGATGGTGCCCGAGGCCTTGATCTTGGCCAGGGTGTCATTGGCCTGTGCAAAGGCGCCGCTGGTGGCGAGCGCTGCGACAGCCAATGCCAATACTTGTTTTTTCATACGAAAAGCTCCTGAGGGTGACTGAAACAAATAGAACGAAATTCTAGACACTCGCATTTTGCGGGATACCCGGACCAACCCGGTGCATTCCACGGGCATCGCCGCCCGCCTCGCACCGGCTGCGCCCATCGGGGCGCCAGCCTGGTGCAATCCAGACATTTCGCATTGTCCGACTTTCACTAAGCAGCCTTTGTGCCCGGCATTCGGGCGGCTGTGCGTGGCGCAAGCAGCGACCGGCGATCCCCGGCGTGCGACGGCCGAAAAAAACTGCCGCGACTGTAGTGGCGCCGTGGCCGGGCCGCCAATGCTGATTGCGGGGGGTCGTATGCGTGGTGCTTATAGATTGTGCAGCGCACAAATCCGCAGCCATTCACACTCGCCCGCTCATTGCGGCGGCTGGGTTCCGACCAGGTAGGACCACAGGGCGTCGGCCGTGCGCTTGGGCTGCAGGCTTTCGGACAGCCCGGCCCGGGCCGCCGAGCGGCCGGCGCCGCCCTTCACCGGGACCGGCGCGGTGGGCCGCTCGCGGTAGGCGCGGATTTCCATCTTGGCCTCCAGGCTGTCGATCTCGGGCGGCAGCGCGCTCACCAGCTTGCGCGCCTTGATCTCCTTGCGCACCGCACTCTGCGGGAGGAAGGCGATGCCGTGGCCTTCGAGCGCCATCACCTTCAGGCCTTCAGCCATGTCGGTCTCGTAGACGCGGTCCAGGTGGATGGCGGTGCCCGACTCTTTCAGCAGCTGGTCGACCACGCGCCCGAGGTAGGCGCCCGGCGCATAGCCCAGGTAGGGCAGTGGCTGGCCCGGGCGGCCCGGCAGCCGGTAGCGCGGCGCGCCCTCGGCATCGGCCTTGACCCAGGGGGCGACGGTTTCCTCGCCCAGGCTGACCATCTCGTACTTGGTGGCGTCCAGCTGCAGCGGCTGCGAGGGGTGGTGGTAGGCAATGAGCAGGTCGCAGCTGCCTTCGACCAGCCGCAGCACCGCGTCATGCACGTTGAGCGCGATGAGCCGGCTCTTGATCGGCCCGAAATGCTCGCGCAGGCTGGTGACCCACGAGGGAAAGAAGGTGAAGGCCAGCGTGTGCGGCACGGCGATCTCGATCACGTCCTGCCCGGCGGCCGAGTGGCCGCGCAGCATGGCGCGCGTGCTCTGCAGCGACTGCAGCATCTCGATGGCCTGGCTGTACAGCGTCTGGCCCGCGGGCGTGAGGCGCGTGGGGTAGGAGCTGCGGTCGACCAGGTCGGTGCCGGCCCATCCCTCGAGCGCCTGGATGCGCCGCGAGAACGCCGGCTGCGTCACGTGCCTCAACTGGGCCGAGCGGCTGAAGCTGCGGGTTTCCGCCAAGCTGATGAAGTCTTCGAGCCACTTTGTTTCCATACGCGGCGATTATGCGAGCGCCGCGCCATACTGGGCGCCCCCTCCTTTTCCCGCATGCGCCATGCCTTTCGACGACCTGCCTGAGCTCAGCGCCACCGAACTTTCGCGCAAGATCGCGGCCCGCGACGTGTCCTGCCGCGAGGTGATGCAGGCGTCGCTCGCCCGCATCGACGCGCTCAATCCGCGGTTCAACGCCATCGTCTCCCTGCGCGACCCCGCCCAGCTGCTGGCCGAGGCCGACGAACGCGACGCCGAGCTGGCGCGCGGCGAACGGCGCGGCTGGATGCACGGCTTTCCGCTGGCCGTGAAAGACCTGAGCCACGCCGCCGGCCTGCCGACCTCGATGGGCTCGCCGCTGTCGCCGCGCTCGCCCGCGCGCACCGACAGCCTGCACGTCGCCCGCATGCGTGCGGCCGGCGCCGTGGTCATCGGCAAGACCAACACGCCCGAGTTCGGCCTCGGCTCGCACACCTACAACACGGTGTTCGGCATCACGCGCAACGCCTACGCGCCCGATCGCAGCGCGGGCGGCAGCAGCGGCGGCGCGGCCGTGGCGCTGGCCCTGGGCATGCTGCCCGTGGCCGACGGCAGTGACATGATGGGATCGCTGCGCAACCCCGCCGCCTTCAACAACGTGATCGGCCTGCGCCCCTCGCGCGGTCGCGTGCCCGGCGACCCGGAGCAGGAGCTCTTCTTCCAGCAGCTGGGCTGCGAGGGCCCGATGGGCCGCACCGTGGAAGACACGGCCCGGCTGCTGGCCGTGCAGGCGGGTTTCGACACGCGCGTGCCGCTGTCGTCGCCGCACGCCCTGCCCTCGCCCGACGACCTGCAGCTGGACGGCGACGGCCGCGGCCTGCGCATCGGCTGGCTCGGCAGCCTCTGGCCGGAGCTGCCGCTGGCGCCGGGCGTGCGCGAACTCGGCGAGCAGGCGCTCGACAGTTTCCGCACCATCGGCTGCAAGGTCGAGCCCTGCACGCTCGACGTGCCGCGCGAACACAACTGGAGCGCCTGGCTGCGATTGAGGCAACTGCTGGTGGGCGGCAAGCTCGGCGCCTACCTGAGCGACCCGAAGCTGTTCGCGCAGCTCAAGCCCGAGGCGCAATGGGAGATCGAGCAAAGCCGGCACCTGGACGCCGCCTCGCTCTACCAGGCCTCGCACTACCGCTCGAACGTGTACCGCGCGTTCCTCAAGCTCTTCGAGCGCTTCGACTTCGTGGTGGCGCCGACGGCGCAGGTGTTCCCTTTCGATGCCGAGCTGCACTGGCCGGCCGAGGTGAACGGCGTGAAGAGCGACACCTACCACCGCTGGATGGAGATCGTCACGCCCTTCACGCTGGCGGGCCTGCCCACCCTCAACGTGCGCGCGGGCTTCGGCGACGGCGGGCTGCCGATGGGCCTGCAGCTGGCCGGCCCGATCCATGCCGACCTCGACGTGCTGCGGCTGGGCCATGCCTACGACCAGGCCTGCGGCTGGGCGGCGCGGCGCCCGCCGGCCTTGTCCTGATCCGATCGGATCAGATCGGCGTGAGCACGCCGCGCCCCGCGAAGTGCCCTTGGGCGTTCGCGAGGAAGTGGTCCACCGACTTCTGCGTGGCCTCGGGCGACCAGCCTGCCATGTGCGGCGTGAGCAGCACGTTGTCCAGGCCGATGAGCGGCTCGGGGCGCTTGGGTTCGCTCTCGTACACGTCCAGGCCCGCGCCCGCGATGCGGCGCTCGCGCAGCGCCTTCGCCAGCGCCTCGGTGTCGACCACGCTGCCGCGGCCGATGCTCACGAGGTAGCCCTGCGGCCCCAGCGCGTCGAGCACTTCGGCGTTGACCAGGTGCTTGGTCGCCGGCCCGCCCGGCGCGGCCAGGATCAGGAAGTCGGCCCAGGTGGCGAGCGACTTCAGGTCGTCGAAGTAGCGGTGCGTGGCGCCTTCGCGCGGCTTGCGGTTGTGATAGCCGATGGCCATGTCGAAGGCGGCGGCGCGCTTGGCGATCTTCTGGCCGATGGTGCCCAGCCCCAGGATGCCGAGCTTCTTGCCCGACACGTTCGGCGGCTGCGGAATGGCTTCGCGCCACACGCCTTCGCGGCACAGCCGGTCGAGCGTGCGGAACTCGCGCACGATGCTGATCAGCAGGCCGAAGGCGTGGTCGGCCACGCAGTCGTCGTTGGTGCCGGCGCCGTTGGCGGTCGCGATGCCGCGTGCGCGCGTGACCTCGAGCGGCACGCCTTCGTAGCCCGCGCCCATGCAGCAGACCAGCTCGAGCGCCGGCATGGCGTCGATCTCGGCGGGCGTGAGGCCGATGACGCCGATGGTCAGCACCGCGCGGAATTTGGGGCCGTGCTCGGCGATGGCGGCGGCGCGCTGCGCGTCGCCGAAGGCGTAGGTCATGTCGTAGACCTCGGCAATCTGGGCCTGGTGGGCGCTCGAGAGGCTGTTGAGCACCAGCAGGGGAATCTTGGTCGACACGTCTGAACTCCTGGGGTCGGTGAAAAGAAAGAAGGAGTGAATGATCGGGCTAGAGCATCGGCACTGCTTCGCTCTTCTGCAAAGCCCACATCTGGGCATAGCGGCCCTGCTGGGCCAGCAGATCGGCGTGCGTGCCGCGCTCGACGATCACGCCCGATTCGAGCACCAGGATCTCGTGCGCCTCGACCACGGTCGAGAGGCGGTGCGCGATGACCAGCGTGGTCTTGCCCTGCGCGGCGCTGCGCAGCTCGGACTGGATGGCGCGTTCGTTGGCCGAATCGAGCGCCGAGGTGGCCTCGTCGAAGATCACGATCGGCGGGTTCTTCAAGAGCGTGCGCGCGATGGCCACGCGCTGCTTCTCGCCGCCCGAGAGCTTCAGGCCGCGTTCGCCCACCGTCGTCTCGTAGCCCTTGGGCGTGGCGGCGATGAAGTCGTGGATGCGCGCGGCACGCGCCGCCCCTTCGACCTCGTCGCGCGTCGCGCCGGGGCGGCCGTAGGCGATGTTGTATTCGACCGTGTCGTTGAACAGCACCGTGTCCTGCGGCACGATGCCGATGGCGCGGCGCACGCTGGCCTGCTGCACGGTGCGGATGTCTTCGCCGCCGATGGTGATGCGGCCCTGCTGCACGTCGTAGAAGCGGTACAGCAGGCGCGCGAGCGTCGACTTGCCCGAGCCCGACGGGCCGACCACCGCCACCGTCTTGCCGGCCGGGATCTCGAAGCTCACGTGCTTGAGGATCGGGCGATCGGGCTCGTAGGCAAAGCTCACGTCCTCGAAGCGGACGGTCGAGTCGATGCCCGCCAGCGGCTGCGCGCCGGGCGCGTCGCGCACCTCGCGCTCCTTTTCCATCAGCACGAACATCTTGTCCAGGTCGGTCAGGCTCTGCTTGATCTCGCGGTAGATCACGCCCAGGAAGTTGAGCGGAATGTAGAGCTGGATCATGAAGGCGTTGACCATCACCAGGTCGCCCAGCGTCATGCGCCCTTCGACCACGCCCGAGGTGGCGCGCCACAGCATCAGCACCAGGCTCACGGCAATCAGCAGCTGCTGGCCGGTGTTGAGCATGCTCAGCGTGCGCTGGCTCTTGATGGCGGCCTTGCGGTAGCGGTCGAGGCTGGCGTCGTAGCGCTTGGCCTCGAACTCCTCGTTGTTGAAGTACTTGACGGTCTCGTAGTTCAGCAGCGAATCGACCGCGCGGCTCTGCGCCATCGAGTCGAGCTCGTTCATGGTCTTGCGGAACTGCGTGCGCCACTCGGTCACGGTGACCGTGAAGACGATGTACAGCACCAGCGCCGCGCCTGTGATCCACACGAACAGCGCGTCGAACTTCACGCCCAATATGGTGAGCACCAGCGCCAGCTCGATGATGGTGGGCACGATGCTGTACAGCGACATCGAAATGAGCGAATGCACGCCGCGCGTGCCGCGCTCGATGTCGCGCGTCATGCCGCCGGTCTGGCGCTCCAGGTGAAAGCGCAGGCTCAGCGCATGCAGGTGGCCGAACACCTGCAGCGCGATGCTGCGCGCCGCGCCCTCGGTGGCCTTGGCGAAGATCAGCTCGCGCAGTTCGTTGAAGAGCGATGTCGAAAAGCGCAGCAGCCCGTAGGCCACGAGCAGCGCCATCGGCACGACGAGCAGCGCCTGCGCCATGTCGGGCTTGGGCGTCATCGTGTCGACGAGGTTCTTGAGCAGCACCGGCACGCCCACATTCGCCACCTTGGCCGCGATCATGAAGCCGAGCGCGGCGATCACCCGCCACTTGTACTGCCAGAGGTAGGGAAACAGGCGGCGCAGGGTCGCCCAGTCGGAACGGTCGGAGCGCGCGGGCGGGTGGCCGCCGGGCGCATGGGGAGAGGAGGAAAGGGCTTCGCCGCTTCGGCGCATGGGGGACAATCGTGGGTGTTGTTGTTGCTTCAGATTGTGCCCATGTCCTCCCCTTCCAGTGCCGCTTCCGCCGCAGCGGCCGCCGCCGCCACCCTCAAGAGCCTGCCCACCGACATGGAGCTGGTGCTCAAGGTCATCCCGATGCCGGCCGACTGCAACGCCAACGGCGACATCTTCGGCGGCTGGGTCATGGCGCAGTGCGACCTGGCCGGCTCGGTGATCCCGGCGCGCTACGCCAAGGGCCGCCAGGCCACGGTGGCGGTCAACGAGTTCATCTTCAAGCAGCCGGTGCGGCTGGGCGACATCCTCTCGTTCTATTCGAAGCTGGTGCGCGTGGGCCGCACCTCCATCACGGTGACGGTCGAGGTGTTCGCCGAGCGCTTCCGGGCGCAGGGCGAGTACATCAAGGTGACGCAGGCCACCTTCACCTACGTCGCCATCGACGACAACGGCCGCCCCCGTCCCATCGAACAGCCGGCGGCCTGAGCCGCCTTCAGGCGACGCCCATGCCGGCGTCGCGCACGCGCTCGAAGCACTCGAACTCGCGGTTGATCCAGCGCGCGTCGCGCCGCTCCACGCGGCGGATGTAGACCGACTGCACCACGTCGCGCGTGTGGGCGTCGATCTCCACCGGCCCGCGCGGGCTGTCCAGCCGCAGGCCGCGGAACGCATCCACCAGCCGCTCGGCGCCCGCCTTGCCGCCGCGCGCGCCCGGCGCGCTCAGCGCGGCGTCGATGGCCGCGAGCCCGTCGTGCGCCGCCACGGCGAAGTAGCCCGGGCGCAGGTGGCTGCCGTACTCGGTCTCGAAGGCGCCCGCGAAACGCCGGTTGGCCGGCGACTCGTGGGCGAAGGAATAGTGGTGGCTGGTGACCAGCCCCTCGGCCAGTTCGCCGATGCCGTCCAGGTAGTGGTCGTCGGTGGCGTCGCCCGTGGCGAGCAGGCGGATGCCGGTGTCGGCCATGCCGCGATCGCGCCAGAACTTCAGGAAGATGGCCGGCATCTGGCCCGAGGGCAGGAAGAAGAACACGGCCTGCGGCTTCAGCTCGCGCAGGCGCAGCATGTAGGCCGAATAGTCGAGCGTGTTCAGCGGCACGCGCAGCATCGCGCCCACGCGCCCGCCGCCCGCGGTGATGCCGGAGACGAAGGCGCTTTCGGCGTCCACGCCCGAGGCGTAGTCGGCCACCACGGTGCACACGTCGCGCAGCCCCTGCTGCAGCGCCCAGCGCGCCAGCGGCGCCGTGACCTGTGCGATGGTGAACGACACCCGCACCATGAACGGCGAGCGCCCGGGGATGCCCGAGGAGGCGGCGTTCATGATCACGGTCGGTACGCGCGCCTGCGTGGCGACGGTGCCGACGGCGTAGGCGTTGGAGCTGAAGTCCAGCCCCGTGAGCAAATCGACGCGCTCGCTCTCGATGAGGTCTTGTGCCTGGCGCCGCGCCTGTTCGGGCGCGCTGCCGGGCACGTCGCGGCGCAGCAGCTCCACCGGCCGGCCCGCGATCTGCTGCTTGTGGTCGGCCAGCCAGACCGCCATGCCGGCGTCGAACTGGCGCCCGCCGCCCGCATAGGGCCCCGACCACGAACCGATGACCCCGATGCGCAACGGCCGCACGCGTGCCAGCACCAGCGAGGGCGCCGCGAGCGTGCCCGCGAGTAAGCCCAAAGCATGCCGGCGCGTCGGCCCGAATGCTACTTTTTCAGCAGCACGCATCGCCCGCGTGGCGGGCGCTGTGGGCGGGTTGAGGTCTGGAGCAGGCACGAGGAACAGTGTACGCAGCCACCGTCCGCAGGCAAGTCCACGGAAGGCTTAGACCTTCGAGAAATCCGGCTTGCGCTTCTCCATGAAAGCACCGAAGGCTTCCTTGGCAGCAGGCTCGCGCAGCATGCGGCCGAAGCTCGCGCCTTCTTCGCCCATGCGCTCGAGCACGGCGGGCATCTGCGTCTTCTTCAGCAGGCGCTTGGTCTCGATCAGCGCGCTCAGCGGCTTGGCCGCGAGCTTGCGGGCCTGCGTCTGTGCGATGCCGTTGGCTTCGGTCGGCGGCACCACGCGGTTGACCAGGCCCACTTCGAGCGCGGCCTCGGCCATGAAGGGCTCGCCCAGCAGCAGGGCTTCGGCGGCGCGGTGGTAGCCCAGCATCTGCGGCACCAGCAGGCTCGACGCGGCCTCCGGGCACAGGCCCAGGTTGACGAAGGGCATCGAGAAGGCTGCGTTGTCGCCCGCGTAGACGAGGTCGCAGTGGAACAGCATCGTGGTGCCGATGCCCACGGCCGGGCCGCACACGGCCGCGACGATGGGCTTGGGGAAGGTGGCGATGCCGCGCAGGAAGCGGAACACCGGCGATTCCTGCGTGGAGGCCGGGCCGTTGAGAAAGTCGCCGATGTCGTTGCCGGCGCTGAAGATCGTCGGGTCGCCCTGGATCAGCACGCAGCGCACGGCCGCTTCGCTCTCGGCCGTGGCGAGCGCGTCGGCCAGCGCGGCGTACATGCTGCTGGTGATCGAGTTCTTCTTGTCGACGCGGTTGAAGGTGATGGTCATCACGCCGGCTTCGGTGTGGACGAGGATGTCGCTCATGGAAAGATCCTTGGGTAGGTAAAACGGGGGACGACGCGCTCAGAAGGTGTGAATGAATCCGGCGTGGCCGAGCAGCCCACCCAGGCGCGACCCCTCAAGGCGCAAGCGCAGCCATAGCTCGGGCTATGGCGAGCATTTGCAACGCAGAGGGGGCGCGTCTGGGCGGGATGAGCGGACATGGCGGGTTCGTTCACACCTTCTCAAGCTTGGAGCGATTCGCGGACGAAATCGAGGCGGTCCTGGCCCCAGAACATCTGGTCGCCGACGAACATGGTGGGGGCGCCGAACACGCCGCGCTCCACCGCCTCCTGCGTGACCGCCTTGAGGCGGTCTTTCACTTCCTGCGCGCCGGCCAGCGCGAGCAGGCCCGCGGCGTCGAAGCCTGCATTTTGCAAGACGGCGCCGACGGTCGCGGGGTCGTTGAGGTTCTTCGGCTCGACCCACATGGCATGGAACACCGCGTCGATGTAGGCACCGAAGCGTTCGGGCATCTTCATCTGCACGCCGGTGGCGCCGCGCATCAGCAGCAGTGTGTTGATCGGGAAGTGCGGGTTGTGCACGAAGGGCACGCCGTAGCGCTTGGCGAAGCGCTGCAGGTCGGTCGTGAGGTACGGGCCCTTGGCCTTGATCTCGGCGGGCGAATGGTTGCCCGTGGCCTGGAACACGCCGCCCAGCAGCATGGGCTTCCAGACCAGCTCGGCGCCGGTGTCGGCGCACACGTGCGGCAGCTGCGTGGCGGCCAGGTAGGCGGCGGGGCTGCCGACGTCGAAATAGAACGCGACGGATTTCGTCATGGGTGTCGTCTCCTTGGGGCTGTGCGCCGCGACGCGATGCGTAGCGCGGCGTCGGTCAGAACTTCTCGGACCAGGGGCGCAGGTCCAGCTCGTGCGTCCACGCGTCGCGCGGCTGCGCATGCAGCATCCAGTAGCTGTCGGCGATGTGGTCCGGGTTCAGGATGCCGTCGCTGTCCTTCAGCGCATAGCGCTCGGGGAAGTTGCTGCGGATGAACTCGGTGTCGATGGCGCCGTCGACCACGACGTGCGCGACATGGATGCCCTGCGGCCCCAGCTCGCGCGCCATCGATTGGGCCAACGCGCGCAGGGCCATCTTGGCGCCCGAGAAGGCGCCGAAGTTGGCGGCGCCGCGCAGCGAGGCCGTCGCGCCGGTGAAGATGATCGTGCCGCGATGGCCGCCGGCCGGCATCTCGCGCGCCACCATGCGCTTGGCCACTTCGCGGCCGTTGAGGAAGCCCGAGAAGCAGGCCATCTCCCACACCTTGAAGTACTTGCGCGCGGTTTCGGTGAGGATGCTTTCCGGCACGTTCGCGCCGATGTTGAACACCATCACCTCGATCGGCCCGACGGTCGATTCGATCTGCTCGATGAGCGCCACCACTTCTTCTTCCTTGCGTGCATCGCAGGCGAAGGCGTGGGCCCGGCCGCCGTCGGCCTCGATCTGCGCCACCAGCGGCTGCAGCTTGTCGAGGCTGCGCCGCGTGACACAGGTGGCGTAGCCCTCGCGCGCGAAACGGCGGGCGATGGCGCCGCCGGTGGCGTCGCCCGCCCCGACGATCAATGCAGCCTTGGTGAGCGCCATGACGGTCATTCCTTGTAGTAGACGATCTGGTTCGACGTGGCGAGCAACGCGCCCTTCTCGCTCCACAGCTGCGCCTTCTGGTCGAAGAAGCCGTTGAAGAACTGCTGCCCCGCCGCGCAGCCCAGCAGGTAGCCCGTGCCGACCTCGGCCAGCTCGGCGGCGCCGACATGGAAGTAGGTGGTGATCGACACCGTGCCCGCGGGCACGTGCGTGGCACGGCGCAGCCACACGCGCGGGTAGAACACGTCGCTCAACGCGGCGAGCGAGGCGAAGTCGAGCGGGCGCGCCTGCGCGTCGCGCACCCACAGGCGGGTTTCGCTGTGCTGCAGGCTGCCGTCCCACTTGGCGGGAATGCCGCCGCTGAAGGGGCGCATCTCGTACTGCTCGAGCCAGGCCACGCCCGACGGGCCGATACGGATGCGATCGACCGCCTCAGGCTTCGGCGCCTCGGGCATGGTGAGGTCAGCCTGGCTCCAGGTGTCGCGGCGCGCGGCCGTGACCACGGTGGCGGTGGTCGTCATGTTCGCCGTGCCATCGGCGCCGGGCTGCGTGATCGTCACCGTCCAGTGCTGCGTCGAGCGGTTGGTGCGCACGGCGGTGGCCTGGATATCGAACGCGCCTTCGCCGAGCGCGGCCGCGTAGTTGACGGTCAGCGCGATGGGCGTGCCGAGCAGGTCGGGGTGCTTGAGCACCGCCTGCAACGCCAGCGCCGCGGTGGTGCCGCCGAACGGGCCGACCATGTTCCAGTAGTCGGGACTCGTGGTGCCCGTGAAGTGCCCCACGCGGATGTCGCTGTGGTGCAGGGCCAGGGCTTTGTCGAGGGGGTGGGGGTTCGTGCTGCTCATGGTGATCGCCAGTGTGCCTTCGGAGGATGACGTCACGCAGTCGTGTGCGGGACGTTGGCGTGCTGCACTGCCGCAGGCGCGGTCAGCGCGGCGAGCCGGTGCAGCTTGTCGAGCGTGCTCGGCCACAGGCTCTGACTGAACTGCTCGCGGAAGAAACCGAAGTGGCCGATGCGCCGCGCCTGTACGTCGGCCGGCGCGATGCGCTCGACCGCGCTCGGCGCGCCTGCATAAAAACTCACGAGGCTGCGCGTGCCGGCGTGCGTCATCAGTTCGTCGTCGGTCATCGAGAGCGCGAGCACCGGGAAGCGCACGCGTGCATAGCTTTGCAGCGCGGGCTCGCCTTCCGCGCCCACGCTGTAGCGCGGGTTCAGGCACCAGCGGCGCCATTGCAGGATCACGCCGCGCGGCAGGTCGCCGACCTTCTTCAGCTTGCGGCCCGGAAAGTAGCCCCACAGGCGCGTCGCCAGCGGCACCAGCACGAACCAGAAATACAGGATGCTGCGCCGCAGCTTCGGCGCGTTCTCGCGCCAGTAGCCGCTGCCGGCCGCGATGCTCACGAGGCCGTCGACCTGCCCGGGCCGCTGCAGGAAGCCCGGCAGCTGCGCGCCGAGGCTGTGGCCCAGCAGGTACAGCGGCTCGTCGGGCAGCGCGGCCTTGGCGGCGTCGATCACCGCCTCGTAGTCGCGCGCCCAGTCGAACAGGTCGGCCTGGAAACCACGCAGCGGCGCATCGCCGAGCGAGTCGCCGCTGCCGCGGTAGTCGAAGGTCCAGACCCGCAGGCCCTGCCCCGCGAGCCAGTGCGCGAAGGGCTCGTAGAACGACTGGCGCACGCCCATCGCACCGCCGATGACGATGCTGGCGCGCGGTGCGCCGGCGGGGTCGTAGCGGCGCACCGCCAGTTGCACACCGCCATCGACCGGGAGCTGTTGCGCTTGCATGGGCCTGCCTCCTTCTTCGTTGATCAACCACCGCCCTGCGGCGTAGCGAGCGGGATGAGATGCAAGGCGCGGGTGGCGGGAAACCGGAGCGACCTGACGGGTCGTGAGGATTTCCCGACGGGCCCCGCAACGCCGCAGATCGCCCGCGCAGTAGCCGCTAGACGCGTTCGAAGATGCCTGCGGCGCCTTGTCCCATTCCCACGCACATCGTGACCATGCCGTACTTCAGCTTCTCGCGGCGCAGCGCGTGCACCACGGTGGCCGCGCGGATCGCGCCGGTCGCGCCCAGCGGATGGCCCAGTGCAATGGCGCCGCCCATCGGGTTGACCTTGGACGGGTCGAGCCCCAGCGTGTTCATCACCGCGAGCGACTGCGCGGCGAAGGCTTCGTTGAGTTCGAACCAGTCGATGTCCTCGTGCTTCAGGCCCGCATAGCGCAGCGCAGCCGGAATCGCCTCGATCGGGCCGATGCCCATGATGTGCGGCGGCACGCCCTTGCTGGCGAAGCTCACGAAGCGTGCGAGCGGCGTGAGGCCGTACTGCTTCACGGCCTTCTCGCTCGCAAGGATCAGCGCGCCCGCGCCGTCGGAGGTCTGCGAGCTGTTGCCGGCCGTCACCGTGCCGCGCGCGGCGAACACGGTGCGCAGCTTGGCCAGGCCCTCAATGCTGGTGTCGGGGCGCGCGCCTTCGTCCAGGCTCACGGTGCGGGTCTTGGCGATCGACTCGCCGGTTTCCAGGTTCGGCGTGCGGTCGGTCACTTCGATCGGCGTGATCTCGTCGGCGAACTTGCCGGCGGCCTGCGCGGCCAGTGCCTTCTGGTGCGAGGCCAGCGCGAACGCGTCCTGCGCCTCGCGGCTCACCTTCCACTGCTGCGCGACCTTCTCGGCCGTGAGGCCCATGCCGTAGGCAATGCCCACGTCGCCTTCGCGCTCGAAGATCGAGGGCGACAGCGAGGGCGAGTTGCCCATCATCGGCACCATGCTCATGCTCTCGACGCCAGCCGCGATCATCACGTCGGCCTCGCCGACGCGGATGCGGTCCGCCGCCATCTGCACGGCCGACAGGCCCGAGGCGCAGAAGCGGTTCACGGTGATGCCGCCGATGCTGGTCGGCAGGCCCGCCAGCACCGCGCCGATGCGCGCGACGTTCAGGCCCTGCTGCGATTCGGGAATCGCGCAGCCGCAGATGATGTCTTCGATGGCCTTGGGGTCGAGGCCGGGAACTGCCGCGAGTGCCGCCTTCAGCGTGGTCGCGAGCAGGTCGTCGGGACGGTAGTTGCGGAAGTAGCCGCGGTGCGACTTGCCGATGGGCGTGCGGGTGGCGGAGACGATGTAGGCGTCTTGTACTTGCTTGCTCATGAAATCTGTCCTTAGTTGCGCACGGGCTTGCCGGTGCTGAGCATGCCCATGATGCGTTCCTGCGTCTTGGGGTGCACGATGAGCGAGCAGAACGCCTTGCGTTCCAGCGTCATCAGGTATTCCTCGGTCACGAGCGAGCCCGCGTCCACGTCGCCGCCGGTGACCACGTTCGCGATCAGGCTGGCAATGTGGAAGTCGTGCGCGCTGATGAAGCCACCGTCGCGCATGTTCACCAGCTGGCCCTTGATCGTCGCGGCGCCGCTGCGGCCCGCCACGCGGAAGGTGCGGCGCAGCGGGGGGCGGTAGCCGGCGTCGGCCATCGCCTTGGCCTGCTGCAGTGCCACGTAGAGCAGCTCGTCCTTGTTCGGCACGATCACGTCGCTGTCCAGCAGGTAGCCCAGCTTCTTCGAGTCGAGCGCGCCCGTGCCCACCTTCGCCATCGCCGCGGCGGTGAAGCCTTCGGTGAGGAACGGCAGCAGGTCGGTGCCCGTCGAGGCCGATGCGTTTTCTGCCGCGCGGCGAGCGATGTAGGTCAGGCCGCCCGCGCCGGGGATCAGGCCCACGCCGACTTCGACCAGGCCGATGTAGCTTTCCATCGCGACGACGCGCTTGGCCGAGTGGATGGCCAGCTCGCAGCCGCCGCCCAGCGCCATGCCGCGCACGGCGGAGATCACCGGCACGTTGGCATAACGGATCTTGAGCATGACGTTCTGCAGCTCTTCTTCCGCGCCTTCGACCGCGCCGATGCCCGCGACCACGAAGGCCGGCAGCATCGCCTGCAGGTCGGCGCCGACCGAGAACACCTCGTCGGGCGACCAGATCACCAGGCCCTTGTATTCGGCCTCGGCCAGGTCGACCGCGGCACCGAGTGCCTCGGCCACGTCGGGGCTGATGGCGTGCATCTTCGACTGGATGCTCGCGATGAGCACTTCACCGTCGAGCGTCCACACGCGCACATCGCCTTCGTCGCTGATCGTCGTGCCGGCCGTGTGGGCATCGGCCGCGTTCGCGCCGAGCACGCTCTCGGGGAACAGCTGGCGATCGTGCACGGGCAGCTTGCGCTGCGGCACGAACTTGTTCTGCGACGCGCTCCACGAGCCCTCGGGCGTGTGCACGCCGCCCGCTTGCGCAACCGGGCCTTCGAAGACCCACTTGGGCAGCGGTGCGGTGCTCAGTGCCTTGCCCGCGTCGATGTCTTCCTGCACCCACTTGGCGACCTGCGCCCAGCCGGCTTCCTGCCAGAGTTCGAACGGGCCCTGCTTCATGCCGAAGCCCCAGCGCATCGCGAAGTCGATGTCGCGCGCGCTCTCGGCGATGTCGGCCAGGTGCACGGCGGCGTAGTGGAAACCGTCGCGCAGGATGGCCCAGAGGAACTGGCCCTGCGGTCCTTCGCTCTCGCGCAGCAGCTTCAGGCGTTCGCCCGCGGGCTTCTTGAGCATGCGGCCGTACACCTCGTCGGCCTTGGCGCCGGCGGGCACGTACTCGCCGCTCTTCAGGTCGAAGCGCAGGATGTCGCGACCGGCCTTCTTGAAGAAACCGGCCTTGGTCTTCTGGCCCAGGTTGCCCAGCTCCAGCAGCTTGGCGAGCACGGGCGGCGTCGCGAAGTTGGCGTAGAACGGATCGGTCTCGGCGTTCAGGTTGTCCTGCAGCGTCTTCACGACGTGGGCCATGGTGTCCAGGCCCACCACGTCGGCGGTGCGGAAAGTGCCCGAGCTCGCGCGGCCCAGCTTCTTGCCGGTGAGGTCGTCCACCACGTCGGGCGTAAGGCCGAACTTCTCGACTTCCTTCAGCGTGGCCAGCATGCCGGCGATGCCGACGCGGTTGGCGATGAAGTTGGGCGTGTCGTGCGCACGCACCACGCCCTTGCCGAGCGTGCTGGTGACGAAGGCCTCGAGGTCGTCGAGCACCTGCGGCTGCGTGGTGGGCGTGTTGATCAGCTCCACCAGGAACATGTAGCGCGGCGGGTTGAAGAAGTGAATGCCGCAGAAACGCGGCTTCAGGGCTTCAGGCAGTGCTTCGCTGAGCTTGGTGATCGACAGGCCCGAGGTGTTCGAGGCCAGGATCGAATGCTTGGCGACGTGGGGCGCGACCTTCTTGTACAGATCGAGCTTCCAGTCCATGCGCTCGGCAATGGCCTCGATGATGAGGTCGCACTCGCCGAGCTTGGCCAGGTCGTCGTCGTAGTTGGCCTGCTCGATCAGGCCGGCGTCGGCCACGTCGCCCAGGGGCGCGGGCTTGAGCTTCTTGAGGTTGTCGATGGCGCGCGTGACGATGCCGTTCTTCGGGCCTTCCTTGGCGGCCAGGTCGAACAGCACGACAGGCACGCGCACGTTGACGAGGTGGGCGGCAATCTGCGCGCCCATCACGCCGGCGCCGAGCACGGCGACCTTCTTCACTTGAAATCGGGACATGGCTGAGTTTCGAAGTTATGAATCAGTTCGGGGAACACTGCGAAACCGGTTTGGCCGGGCCGCTGGTCTTGCCCCTTGAGGGGAGGCTGCTACACGAAGTGAGCAGCACGGGAGTGGGTCAAGCTATCAAGAACAAAAGGGAATCTCCGCTGCATCGATGACGCGCTATGCCGAGTCCGATTCGGCACCTGATGTCGGTGGCGATTCGTCTGCTGCCAGTGAGTTCGCAAGGAGAACCAGTCCTCCCAAACCAAACAGACCGCAGATCGCCCAACCGAAACCGACCCACCACGGGAATGTCGCCGAGGCGCCTCTGTACCCGGTAGCAATGGGGACAGTTGCGAATATCCCAAGAAAGAAGATGACAGCGGCCGCACCAGCAGCAACCGCCACGAGGGCAAGGCCACCGATCAACTTTCCAGATGAGACGCTCATGTCACATGGCCTCCGTTGCGCACTTACTGCACACGGTTCCAGGTTTGGGTGCGCCAGAAGGGGCCCAGATAACCGCGCACTTCCAGCTTCTTGCCGCCGTCGATCGGCGTGAAGCTCGCGCGGTATTCCTTGCCGTTCTCGGGGTCGAGGATCTTCCCGCCTTCCCAGACGTCCTTGCCCTCGGCCTTCTTGCCGCCACGGATGATCTCCAGGCCCGCGATGGGCTTGCCCTTGCGGTCGTCGGCGCATTCGTCGCAGGTGGCGTCGGGCTTGGTGTCTTTCTTCAACGACTTCTCGATGCGCCCGAGCAGCGCGCCGTTGGTCTCGGCGATGCGGATCTCGGCCTTGGCCTCGCCGGTCTTGTCGTCGACGTTGCGCCACAGGCCCACCGGCGTGCTCTGGGCCATGGCCGAGACGGCGGTGACGGTGAACAAGACGGCTGCAAGCGTTGCTTTCATGAGCGGGCTCCCGGTGGGTCGATGAAGAAAGGCTGTGTGTCGCTTAAGCGAGTGCTGCGTCGGTGTCCATCAGCACCTTGCTGCCGGCGCGCGCGGTGCGCATCAGCATCACGGTCTCGGGGAACAGCTTGGCGAAGTAGAAGCGTGCGGTCTGCAGCTTGGCGACGTAGAACGGATCGTTGTTGCCGGCGGCGATTTCGCGCAGGGCCACTTGCGCCATGCGGGCGAACAGGTAGCCGAACACGAAGTGGCCGGCCACGCGCAGGTAGTCGACGGCGGCGGCGCCCACTTCGTCGGGGTTCTGGAAGCCCTTGAAGCCGATCTCGGTGGTGAACTTGGTGAGCTGGTCGCCCAGCATCGCGATCGGGTTGATGAACTCGGCCATCTTCTCGTTCACGCCTTCTTCTTCCACCAGCTTGGCGACGAGCTTGCCGAACTTCTTCAGCGAGGCGCCGTTGTTGCCCAGGATCTTGCGGCCCAGCAGGTCCAGCGACTGGATGGTGTTGGTGCCTTCATAGATCATGTTGATGCGGTTGTCGCGCACGAACTGCTCCATGCCCCATTCCTTGATGAAGCCGTGGCCGCCGAAGACCTGCATGCACGAGTTCGTCGCGATGTGGCCGTTGTCGGTGATGAAGGCCTTGACGATGGGCGTGAGCAGCGCGACCAGCTCGCCGCTGTCCTTGCGCACCTTCTCGTCGGGGTGGTTGTGTTCCTTGTCGAGCAGCAGCGTGCAGAAGATCTGCAGCGCACGGCCGCCTTCGGCATACGCCTTGGCCGTGAGCAGCATCTTGCGCACGTCGGGGTGCACGATGATGGGGTCGGCTTCCTTGTCCTTGGCCTTCACGCCCGACAGCGAACGCATCTGGATGCGGTCCTTGGCGTAGGCCAGCGCGTTCTGGTAGGCCACTTCGGTCAGGCCGAGCGACTGGTTGCCCACGCCCAGGCGGGCGGCGTTCATCATCACGAACATGGCGGCCAGGCCCTTGTTGGGCTCGCCCACCAGCGTGCCGGTGGCGCCTTCGATCACGATCTGCGCGGTGGCGTTGCCGTGGATGCCCATCTTGTGCTCCAGGCCGGCGCAGAAGATCGGGTTGCGCTCGCCGAGCGAGCCGTCGGCCTTGACGTGGAACTTGGGCACCACGAACAGGCTGATGCCCTTGCTGCCCTTGGGCGCGTCCGGCAGGCGGGCCAACACCAGGTGAATGATGTTGCTCGTCATGTCGTGCTCGCCGGCCGAGATGAAGATCTTGCTGCCGGTGATGCGGTAGGTGCCGTCCGCCTGCGGCTCGGCCTTGGTGCGCAGCAGGCCCAGGTCGGTGCCGCAATGGGGTTCGGTCAGGCACATGGTGCCGGTCCACTCGCCGCTCGTGAGCTTGGGCAGGTAGGTCTTCTTCTGGTCGTCGGTGCCGTGCGCGGCCAGTGCCTCGTAGGCGCCGTGCGACAGGCCCGGGTACATGGTCCAGGCCTGGTTGGCGCTGTTGAGCATTTCGAACAGGCACTGGTTCACCACGAACGGCAGGCCCTGGCCGCCGAAGGCCGGGTCGCACGACAGCGCGGGCCAGCCGCCTTCGACGTACTTGGCGTAGGCGTCCTTGAAGCCCGTGGGCGTCTTCACTTCGTGCGTGGCCTTGTCGAGCACGCAGCCTTCTTCGTCGCCGCTGATGTTCAGCGGGAAGGTGACTTCGGCGGCGAACTTGCCGGCCTCTTCGATCACGGCGTTGATGGTGTCGGCGTCGGTCTCGGCGTGGGCCGGCAGTGCCTTGAGTTCCTCGGCGACGTTGAGCACTTCGTGCAGCACGAACTGCATGTCACGCACGGGGGGGTTGTAGGTAGGCATCCGGGACTCTCCTGGTCGAAGCTAGATAGATTGGAAAAAACGAAAACGGAAAAACGAAACGGGCAACCGTGGCGCTCAGCGCACGGTCTTGAGCCGGCGCGTGCCGCGCGCGGCGGGCGCGGACTCGGCGGCGTTGGAAGCAGGCGGCGCGTCCGGCGTGGCGGCGCGCGCGAGGATGTTGTCGAAGCCGACGTTGGCGCGGCCGATGGAGCCGGGCACCTGCAGGAAGCGGGCTTCGTAGTGCAGCGCGAGGATCAGGCCGTGGATCTCGAACCCGACCTGGCGCTCGTCGGCGTCGGCGCGCAGGTGGCCTTCGGTCTTGGACTGCACGATGGCGCGCAGCACGGCAGCCTGCCAGATGCTGACCGACTCGACCAGCGCGTCGCGCACCGGGCCCGGGCGGTCGTCGAATTCGGAGGCGCCGCTGATGTAGATGCAGCCCGAGTCGATCTCGGTCGAGGTGCGCTTCATCCAGTTGGCGAACATGGCGCGCAGGCGCGGCAGGCCGCGCGGGGCCTGCAGGGCGGGGAAGAACACCTCCTGCTCGAAGCGGGCGTGGTATTCGCGCACCACCGAAATCTGCAGTTCCTCGCGCGAGCCGAAGTGGGCGAACACGCCCGACTTGCTCATCTTGGTGATTTCGGCCACGGCGCCGATCGACAGGCCCTCGAGCCCGATCTGCGCGGCCAGCGCCAGCGCGGCGTCGACGATGATGGCCTTGGTCTGCTGGCCCTTGGGGGCGGCGCGGGCCGGCTTGGCGGGAACGGCGGTGGCAGACATCGTGAAAGCTCCGAATAAAACGAACGGTCGTTCTATTTTGCAGGGGCTTTGCACTTTTGACCGCAAATGACCTTGGGCGGCGGTAGGTTAATAAAGGTTAGCCAAAGCAAGGGGCGGCCGCCAGGGGGCCGCACCCTTGCCCCGGCGGGATCAGAACTCCTGCGACACAGGCCGCAGCACGACCTCGTTGATGTCCACGTTCGCCGGCTGCTCGACCGCGTAGACGATGGCGCGCGCCACCGAGTCGGCCGGAATCTGGTTGGCGTCGTAGAAGGCCTTCACGCCGGCGGCGCTCTCGGCGTCGCTGCTGCCGAACTTCAGCTCCGAGTCCACCGCGCCGGGCGACACGATGGTCACGCGCACGCCGCTGTTGCCCACCTCCACGCGCAGGCCTTCGGAGATGGCCCGCACCGCGTGCTTGGTGGCGCTGTAGACCGTGCCGATGGGCGTGAACACCTTCAGCCCGGCGATCGACGCGACGTTCACGATGTGGCCGCTGCCCTGCGCCTGCATGCGCGGCAGCACGGCGGCGATGCCGTAGAGCACGCCCTTGATGTTGACGTCGATGGTGCGGTCCCACTCGTCGACCTTGAGCTTGTCGAGGGGCGACAGCGGCATCACGCCCGCGTTGTTGACCAGCACGTCGATGCGGCCGAAGGCCTCGACGGTGGCGGCCGCGAGCTTTTCCAGGTCGGCGCGCTTCGCCACGTCGGTGGCGACGGCGATGGCGTCGCCGCCGGCCTCGCGGATCTCGGCGACGAGCTTGTCGAGCCGGTCGGTGCGGCGGGCCGCGAGCACCACCTTGGCGCCGCGCGCGGCCAGGTGGCGCGCCGTCGATTCGCCCAGGCCGCTGCTGGCACCGGTGACGATGGCAACCTTGCCCTGGATGTTGTCTTGAATGGAGGTCATGGAATTTCCTTGGGGGGTGTGTTGAAGAGGTGCATGCAGTGTGGAAAATCCACGCGTTCCAGTAAATGAAACTCTGGCGACTTCAGAATTCCCAAAAAAGGAACACCCCATGTCCAACCGCCTCGAAGCCCTGCGCGTGTTCTTCACCGCCGCCGATGCCGCCAACTTCCGCGAGGCGGCCGTGCGCCTGTCGGTGTCGCCGCAGGTGGTGACGCGCGCCGTGCGCGAACTCGAGGAAGAACTGGGCGAGCCGCTCTTTCACCGCAGCACGCGCGGCGTGCAGCTCACCGACTTCGGACGCCAGCTCGCCGAGCGCGCCCGCGTGGCCGTGGGCGGCGTGGACGACCTCTTTCACCGCATCGACCGGCGCGCGCTGTCGCAGCACACGGGCACGGTGCGGGTCACGGCGCCGCATGTGTACGCCCGGCTGATTCCGCAGGCGCTGGCGCCGCTGCTGGCGCAGCATCCCGGGCTGGTGCTCGACCTGCGGCTGTCGGAGCAGCATGCCGACGTGGTTGACCAGCAGATCGACCTCGGCGTGCGTGTCGGCCCGATGCGCGACGCGCGCTTCGTGGCCCGGGGTGTGGGAAAGATGTCGCTGTGCGTGGTGGGCTCACCCGCACTCATCGAGCGGGTCGGTGCGCCGCGCACCGTCGATGCGCTGTCCGGGCTGCCGGTGACGGCGCTGATCGATCACAGCTCGGGCCGGCCCTGGCCGTGGGCTTTCAGCAAGAAACGGGTGTTCACCGTGTCGTCGCCCGCGTTCGTGACGGACAACATCGACGCCGAATGCGCCGCGGTGCTGGCGGGCATCGGCTTCGGCCAGCTCATCGGGCCGCTGGCGCAGCCGTGGCTGCAGTCGGGCGCGCTGGTGGAGGTGCTGGCGGCCGAGGCGCCCGAGCCCTGGCCGATCCACGTCTACCGCCCGCAGCGCGCGCCGGTGCCGGCGCGCGTGCGGCTGGTGTACGACGAACTGGTGCGCGTACTCAGAGCTTGAAGGGCACCACGTCCTGGCGCTGCTCGCCCAGGCCTTCGATGCCCAGCGTCATCACGTCGCCCTTCTTCAGGAACAGCGGCGGCTTCATGCCCATGCCGACGCCGGGCGGCGTGCCGGTGGTGATCACGTCGCCGGGCATCAGCGTCATGAACTGGCTCACGTAGCTCACGAGCTTGGCCACGCTGAAGATCATGGTCTTGGTGCTGCCGGTCTGCACGCGCTGGCCGTTGAGGTCGAGCCACATCGCGAGCTTTTGCGGGTTCTCGATCTCGTCGCGCGTGACGAGCCAGGGGCCGATGGGGCCGAAGGTGTCGCAGCCCTTGCCCTTGTCCCAGGTGCCGCCGCGCTCGATCTGGTATTCACGTTCGCTCACGTCGTTGATGGTGCAGTAGCCGGCCACGTAGTCCAGTGCGCTCTTCTGCGACACATAGCGCGCCTTCGTGCCGATGACCACGCCGAGTTCGACTTCCCAGTCGGACTTGACCGAGCCCTTGGGCAGCATCACCGGGTCGTTCGGGCCCTGGATGCAGCTGGTGGCCTTCATGAAGACGATGGGTTCCTTGGGCACCGGCAGGCCCGACTCGGCCGCGTGGTCGGCGTAGTTCAGGCCGATGGCGATGAACTTGCCGACGTTGGCCACCGGGCTGCCGAAGCGCGGCTTGCCCTTGACCAGCGGCAGCTTGTCGACCTTGGTCTTGCGCAGCTTGGCAAGGGCGGCATCGCCGAGCTGGTCGGGACCGATGTCCTTGACGACGGCGCTCAGGTCGCGCAGCTTGCCTTCGTTGTCGATGAGACCGGGCTTTTCTTTGCCGGGGTTGCCGTAGCGGACGAGTTTCATGCGTTCCTTTCAGTGCATTGAATGGGGAATCAGTAGGTGGAGCGGCCGCCCGACAGGTCAAACACGGCGCCGGTGGAAAACGAACAATCGTCGGTGCAAAGCCAGCCGACCATCGCGGCCACCTCTTCCACCGTGCCAAAGCGGCCCATGGGAATCTTCGAGAGCATGAAGGCGATGTGGTCGGGGGTCATCTGGTCGAAGATGGCGGTCTTCACCGCCGCGGGCGTCACGCAGTTCACGCGGATGCCGGTGTCGGCCAGCTCCTTGCCGAGCGACTTGGTGAGCCCGATGACGGCGGCCTTGCTCGCACTGTACGCGCTGGCGTTGGGGTTGCCGTCCTTGCCCGCCACCGAGGCGATGTTGACGATGCGGCCCTCGCCCTTGGCGCCCTGCCTGCGCATCTGCGCCACCACCTCGCGGCAGCACAGGAACACGCCGTTGACGTTGACCTCCATCACCTGGCGCCAGTCGTCGACCGGGTAGTCCCACAGCTTGACGTTGGGCCCGGTGATGCCGGCGCTGTTGACCAGCGCATCGATGCGCGGTGCGTGCGCGAGCGTGGCGGCCACGGCCTTCGCGACCGACGGCTGCTGCGTCACGTCGACCTTCAGTGCGAAGGCCTTGGCGCCCAACGCTTCGGCCGCGCGCCCGGCGGCGGCCTCGTCGCGGTCCCACAGCGTGACGCTGCCGCCCGAGGCGACGAGCCGCTGCGCGATGCCGAAGCCCAGCCCCGTGGCGCCGCCGGTGACCACGGCGTGGCGGCCTTCGAAATCGAGCCGGTTCATATCGTGATGCCGCCGTCGACCGTGAAGTACTGGCCGGTGGCGAAGATGGATTCGTCGCTCGCCAGGAACACCACCACCGGCGCGATCTCCTCGGCCTGCGCGAGCCGGCCCATGGGCTGGCGCGCCACGAAGGCCTTGCGCGCGGCCTCGGGGTCGGCGTTGGCGTTGATGCGATCGCCCAGCGAGGGCGTGTCGACCGTGCCCGGGCACACGGCATTGCAGCGGATGCCGCGGGCCACGTAGTCGGCCGCCACGCTCTTGGTGAGGCCGAGCACGGCCGCCTTGGTGGTGCCGTAGACAAAACGGTTGGGCAAGCCCTTCATGCTGGAGCACACGCTGGCCATGTTGATGATGCTGCCGCGCCCGGCCGCGAGCATGCCGGGCAGCACGGCCTGGATGGTCCACATCTGCGCGCGCACGTTGAGGCGGAAGGCAAAGTCGAGGTCGTCGTCGCTGGCCTGCTCGATGGTGCCGTTGTGCACCACGCCCGCGCAGTTGAACAGCACGTCGAGCGTGGGCAGCTGCGCCACGACCGCGCCGATGGCGGCCTTGTCGAGCACGTCGAGCTTCAGGGCCGTGACGTTCGCCACGCCGGCGTAGGCCGACAGCAGCTGCTCGTTGACGTCGGTGGCCCACACATGGGCGCCCTCGGCCGCGAGCGCCAGCACACTGGCGCGGCCGATGCCCTGGCCGGCGGCGGTGACGAGCACGGTCTTTCCCTTCAATCTCATGGTCGGTGTCTCCTGGGGTGTTCTGCGGATGCGGGGTGGGTTCGGGTTAGGCCCGATGGGTGACATCTGTGAATCGCCGTATTCTGAATTGGCCTTACCACTTGTCCAATTCAGGACAACCCTTAAGCCGATCCACCGCCTCGCCCGCACCCACACCCTGCTCCCGTGCCGCTCCAGACCGTCGAACCCCAACGCCTCTATCGCCAGATTGCCGACCAGCTCCGGGGGCTGATCGCCAAGGGCGAATTCGACGTGGGCGCACGCCTGCCCGCCGAGCGCGACCTGGCCAAGCAGCTCGGCGTGAGCCGGCCGTCGGTGCGCGAGGCGCTCATCGCGCTGGAGGTCGAGGGCTGGGTCGAGGTGCGCACCGGCTCGGGCGTGTACGTGCTCGACCGCTCGCACCGCGCCAGCGCGCCGGTGGCGCCCACCGAGTGGGGGCCGCTGGAGCTGATCCGCGCGCGCCGCGTGATCGAGGGCGAGACCGCCGCCATCGCCGCCCTGTCGGGCAAGCGCAAGGACGTGGACGCGATGACGCGCGCCATCGCCACCATGCGCGAGATGGCCGACCGCAACGTCATGCCGCTGGACGGCGACCGCGCCTTTCACCTCGCCATCGTCGGCGCCAGCGGCAACGTGGTGCTGGTCGAGACGGTGCAGGGCTTCTGGGATTCGCGCCGCGGGCCGATCTTCACGCGGCTGGGCGGCTACTTCGAGACCGTGACCTCGTGGCGCGCCGCCATCACCGAGCACGAGGCGATCCGCGACGCCATTGCCGCGCGCGACGCCGAGGCCGCGCGCAGCGCGATGCACACGCACATGGACAACTCGCACCACCGTTTCAGCGCGAGCTGGCGCCGCGCCAAGCCCGCCTGATTCCTCGCCAGCCTTCCTGCCAGTTCACTACAACGGAGACACACCCCATGATCAGCAGCAGCAAGAACAGCAAACGCACCGCCCTCAAGGCCCTGGCCGCCTGCGCCCTCGCGGCCGGCGCGCTGGGCGCGACGGGCATCGCCTCGGCGCAGACCAAGCTCAAGTGGGCGCACGTCTACGAGACCTCGGAGCCCTTCCACAAGTACTCGGTGTGGGCGGCCGAGGAGATCAAGAAGCGCAGCAACGGCAAGTACGACATCCAGGTGTTCCCGGCCTCCAGCCTGGGCAAGGAAGCCGACATCAACCAGGGCCTGACGCTGGGCACGGTCGACATCGTGCTGACCGGCGCGAGCTTCGCGGGCAACAGCTACAAGCCGCTGGCCATCACCTACTTTCCGTTCATCTTCCGCGACGCGGAGCACCAGCTGAAGTACGCCAGGAGCGACGTGTTCAAGGAGCTCGCCAAGGGCTACGACGACAAGACCGGCAACCACATCACGGCGCTCAACTACTACGGCGCGCGCCACGTCACCTCGAGCGCGGCCAAGCCGGTGAGCAAGCCCGAGGACATGAAGGGCCTGAAGATCCGCGTGCCCGACGCGCCCGCCTACCTGGCCTTCCCCAAGTCGCTGGGCGCCAATGCCACGCCGATCGCCTTCGCCGAGGTCTACCTCGCGCTGCAAAGCGGCACCGTGGATGCGCAGGAAAACCCGCTGCCCACCATCGAGGCCAAGAAGTTCTACGAGGTGCAGAAGAACATCTCGCTGACCGGCCACATCGTCGACTCGCTGCTCACCGTGGTCTCGGGCCAGCTGTGGGCCAAGCTCAGCGCCGACGAGAAGAAGATGTTCAACGACGTGATGCAGGAAGCCGCCGAGAAAACCGGCCGCGAGATCATCGCCTCCGAGACCCGGCTGGTGGAGGAGTTCAAGAAGAAGGGCAACAACGTGATCACGGTCGACAAGGGCGCGTTCCGCGAGGCCGTGCTCAAGAACACCAAGCCCACCGACCACGGCTACCGCCAGCAGGACTACGACCGCATCATCGCGATCAAGTAAGGCCACACGATGAGCGACGACAAGCTGCTGGGCGACGACGGCGAGTTCCACGCCAAGGACGAGGCCGTCGACCTGTCCGGCACCACCGTGGAGGCCTGGGCCGCCCTGGGCATCTTCTGGGTGCTGGGCCTCACGGTGCTCTACCAGTTCGTGACGCGCTACGTGCTGAACGACTCGGCCTCCTGGACCGAGGAGATCGCGCGCTACCTGCTGGTGGGCACGGTGTTCGTGGGCGCGTCGATCGGCGTGGCGCGCAACAACCACATCCAGGTCGACTTCTTCTACCGCCACATGCCGCCGGCCATGGGCCGCGCGCTGGGCCTGCTGGTCGACGTGCTGCGCACGGCGTTCTTCGCGGCGGCGGTGGTCATGACGGTGCAGATGATGCTCAAGATCGGCAACAACGCGAGCATGACCATCGTCGACCTGCCGATGAACATCGTCTACGGCGTGTGCCTGCTGGGCTTCGTCGCCATGTGCGTGCGCTCGGTGCAGGTGAGCGTGGTGCACTGGCGCCGCGGCTACTGCGTGCTGGAGCGGCCCGAATCCACGATCGACGACCGCTGAGGTCGCAACCCCACTCCATCACGACAACAACATGCTGAAGATCGCCTTCCTGCTCTTCATGAGCGCCGGCATCCCGGTCGCCGTGGCCATGGCCGGTGCCTCGCTGGTCTACATCCTCTGGAGCGGCAACCTGCCAGGCTTCGTCGTCATTCACCGCATGGTGAGCGGCGTCGACAGCTTTCCGCTGCTGGCCGTTCCCTTCTTCATCCTCGCCGGCAACCTGATGAACAACGCCGGCATCACCAACCGCATCTACAACTTCGCGCTCGCGCTGGTGGGCTGGCTCAAGGGCGGCCTGGGGCACGTGAACATCCTCGGCTCGGTGATCTTCTCGGGCATGAGCGGCACCGCCATCGCGGACGCGGCGGGCCTGGGCACGATCGAGATCAAGGCCATGAAGGAGCACGGCTACTCGACCGAGTTCGCGGTCGGCGTGACCGCGGCCTCGGCCACGCTGGGGCCGATCATTCCGCCGAGCCTGCCTTTCGTGATCTACGGGATGATGGCCAACGTGTCGGTGGGTGCGCTGTTCATCGCGGGGCTGATGCCGGGGCTGATCATGACGCTGCTCATGATGCTCACGGTGGCCTACTACGCGCACAAGAACGGCTGGGGCGCGGACGTGAAGTTCCAGTGGCCGCGCCTCATGAAGGCGCTGGTCGAACTGCTGGTGGTGTGCCTGTGGCCCACGCTGCTGTGGTTCGCGGTCGACAAGTTCGGCGCGCCGGCCCAACCGGCGGTGGCCATTGCGCTGGTGATCCTCTTCGCGGCCGACAAGGTCTTCAAGTTCGAGGCGGTGCTGCCGATCATGACGCCGGTGCTGCTCATCGGCGGCATGGCGACGGGCCTGTTCACCGCCACCGAAGGCGCCATTGCCGCCTGCGTGTGGGCGATGGTGCTGGGCTTCTTCTGGTACCGCACGCTGCAGTGGAAGATGTTCGTCAAGGTCTGCCTGGAGACGGTGGAATCGACCTCGACGGTGCTCTTCATCGTGGCGGCCGCCTCGATCTTCGGCTGGATGCTGACGGCCACCGGTGTCACGGCCGACATCGCGAGCTGGGTGCTCAACTTCACCAAGGAAGCCTGGGTGTTCCTGCTGCTGGCGAACCTGCTGATGCTGTTCGTGGGCTGCTTCCTGGAGACCACGGCGGCCATCACGATCCTGGTGCCGATCCTGCTGCCGATCTCGAACCAGCTGGGCATCGACCCGGTGCACTTCGGCGTGGTGATGGTGCTCAACCTCATGATCGGCGTGCTGCATCCGCCGATGGGCATGGTGCTGTTCGTGCTGGCGCGCATCGCCAACCTCAGCATCGAGCGCACGACGATGGCGATCCTGCCCTGGCTGGTGCCGCTGCTGCTGAGCCTGGGCATCATCACCTACTGGCCCGCCACCGTGCTGTGGCTGCCGAAGATCATGCAGTAACGACCACCGCCGGCGCACCCGCGCCGGCTCCGAGAACGATACCCACGATGACCCCCTACATCCGACTCCATCCCGCCGACGACGTCGTCATCGCGCGCTCGCAACTGCTGGGCGGCACGCTCGTCGAGAACGTGGCCGTGCGCGGCCTGATCCCGCCGGGCCACAAGGTCGCCATGCGCGCCATCGCGCAGGGCGAACCGGTGCGCCGGTACAACCAGATCATCGGCTTCGCGAGCAAGCCCATTGCGGCCGGCGAGCACGTGCACACGCAGAACCTGGACATGGGCCCCGACAAGGGCGACTTCGAACGCGACTACGCCTTCGGCGCCGACGTGAAGCCCGCGCCCGCGAAACGCGAGGCCACCTTCATGGGCATCAAGCGCGCCGATGGCCGCGTGGCCACGCGCAACTACATCGGCGTGCTGACCAGCGTGAACTGCTCGGCCACCGCTGCGCGCGCCATTGCCGACCACTTCTCGCGCAAGACCAATCCACAGGCGCTCGCGGCGTTTCCGAACGTCGACGGCGTGGTCGCGCTGACGCACGGCACCGGCTGCGGCATGGACACGCAGGGCATGGGCATGCAGATCCTGGAGCGCACGCTCACGGGCTATGCCACGCACCCGAACTTCGCGGGCGTGCTGGTGGTGGGACTGGGCTGCGAAGCCAACCAGATCAACGCCTGGCTCGCGACCGGCCACCTGGCCGAGGGCGAGAACTTCCGCACCTTCAACATCCAGGACACGGGCGGCACGCGCAAGACGGTCGAAAAAGGTGTGGCGCTCATCAATGAAATGCTGCCGCGCGCCAACGCCGTGAAGCGCGAACCGTGCAGCGCGGCGCACATCACCATCGGGCTGCAGTGCGGCGGCTCCGACGGCTACTCGGGCATCAGCGCGAACCCGGCACTGGGCGCGGCGGTCGACCTGCTGGTGGCGCACGGCGGCACGGCCATCCTCAGCGAGACGCCCGAGGTGTACGGCGCCGAGCACCTGCTCACGCGCCGCGCGGTGAAGCGCGAGGTGGGCCAGAAGCTCGTGGACCGCATCAAGTGGTGGGAGCACTACACCGAGATCAACGGGGGCGAGATGAACAACAACCCCTCGCCCGGCAACAAGGCGGGCGGACTCACGACCATCCTCGAGAAGTCGCTGGGCGCAGTCGCCAAGGGCGGCACCAGCAACCTCGAGGCGGTGTACGAATACGCCGAGCCCGTCACCGCGCACGGCTTCGTCTACATGGACACGCCGGGCTACGATCCCGTGAGCGCCACGGGCCAGGTGGCCGGCGGCGCGAACCTGATCTGCTTCACGACCGGTCGCGGCTCGGCGTATGGCTGTGCGCCCTCGCCCTCGCTCAAGCTGGCGACCAACTCGGCGCTGTGGCAGCGACAGGAAGAAGACATGGACATCAACTGCGGCGAGATCGTCGACGGCACGGCCTCGATCCAGGAGATGGGCCAGCGCATCTTCGAGCTGGTGCTGGCCACCGCCTCGGGCGCGCACTCCAAGAGCGAGCAGCACGGCTACGGGCAGAACGAGTTCGTGCCGTGGCAAGTCGGCGCGGTGATGTGAGGCCCACGCAGCCCCTGCC